>JAZABE010000236.1:0-3898 GCA_036137535.1 Planctomycetota bacterium
CGGCTATAGGATTCAGGCTTGATGGTTTTTATTCTTGCGAGGGTTTTTTGTGCAGACGGATCTTCAACCGAATGAAAGTTTCCGACGAGTACGGAGATTTCTTCAAATTTTCCGCCATTGAGATTCTTCATTTTTTGGCGTTCCAGGTGGCCGGTTGACGCGTCTTTTTTTTGGTTCCACGATAGACCGTCTACGGTTTTACTGAGATCAACCACCTTCTTGTAAATATAGGATTTGAGGCGATAGTTTTTACGCAGTTCCAGGGATAATTCCTGGGCACGGCGTTCCGCTTGCTCGCCGGCAAAAGTGGTTGCCAAGATCAACCAAGGGCCCTCTTTTTGTCCAAGGACATAAGTTTTGTTAGGATCTGCCTCGATCTTTTTTTGAAAAGGTTTAAACGGTAGCCCGAGGTTCTGTGCGGAGGTTGTGTGGCAATATCCGGCCAGAATGAACAAAACGGTTAGGCGAAGCATTCTGTGTTCCACTTTCGAGATTAGTTTTATTTGAGATCCAGCGCACTCTTGGCTCTGTCCGGTGATTATGGGCCAAAGAGACGCCAAGGGCGGGGAAAGAATAGCCGACCCCTTTATCCACTTCCATATGAATTACTGGATATTTGGCATTTGCAGCGATTTTTTTCTAGGAAAAAATTGAAAGTCAACCAAAAGGATGGGGCTGAAATGACAACATCACGGAAAGGGGAAGTCGGTGGAATCCAAGGGCTGACGGTTTTTGGTTTAGCCTTGAAAGATTGAAAAATTGGCAGGACCACAGTCGAAAAAGTAGGTTTTTTTATCCGATTTGGTCTAGCAAGTTGGTTGACTCTGTGAGCTAAAATGGGCAATACTTTCAGAGGGTGTTGCTGCCCTTGAATGGGTTTTCATGCAACCACAGGCTAAGTTTTTTCTCAAAACGAGGTATTAACAATCGAACGTACTCAGTCACGGATAAATGAACAGATACGAGTCCCGACGGTCCGGGTCATCTCAGCCACCGGTGAACAATTGGGGGTGATTCCAACAAAAGAAGCTTTAGATCAGGCACGCGATGAAGGTTTTGATCTCGTGGAAGTTGCTCCCAACGAACGACCTCCTGTGTGCCGGATAATGGACTTTGGGAAGTACAAGTACGAAAAAGGCAAAAAAACCAACAAGAACAAATCGCATCAGACCAAAACCAAGGAAATCCGAGTTCGTCCTAAGACCGGGCAACATGATATTGATTTCAAGGTGAAGCAGGCAGTTGGTTTTCTGGAACACAAGGACAAGGTGCAGGTCACTGTCATGTTTCGCGGTCGGGAGATGGCCCACATTGAAGAAGGCCGAAAAGTCATGGACAGCATTATTGGGATGTTGACTGAAGAGCATGGCAAATTGGAAACCGCACCTCAGCAAAACGCAAAGCGAATGTCCTGCATGATTGCTCCCAAGTAGAATCCAGTTTGCACCCTGAGATTGACGTCATGAGATCGACGCCATCATTGGAGGGAGAATAAAGGGCTTTCAGGGCCCTTTTTTTGTTGTGGGTCAGAAAAGCTGGCTCTAGTCGACTTCCGATGGATGAAAGCCGACATTGACCGGTGAACTGCGTTTTCCTAAACTCCCCCGGATTTTATTACCGCATGGACACCCCGTGGTACAGAAACAGGGGTTCCAGAGCGAATCGAATTGGATCGTGCCCAACTAAAATGGAGTCACTCATGCCCCTGTGTTTCCGCCGATATCTTTTGGTGCTATTTCTTGTTGCGGTCGCTTTGACCGGTTTTTTACAAGCGGGCTTTGCCCAAGATCGTCAAGTTCAGCCCAACCAGAGTGCTCCCAAAACGATTGATATTGTGGCGGTGGTGGGTGGAGTCAAGATCAGTCGTCAGCAATTGGCTCAAGATTGCTTGGTTCGTTTCGGTGAACAGGTGCTGGAGAACATGGTCTACAAGCAGCTGATTCTCAATGCTTGCCAAGAGCAGAAGATCGTGATTACTGAGAATGACATTCATGCCGAAGTTGCCCGAATGGCTCAGCGATTCCGAATTACCCCAGAAGCTTACGTCCAGACGATTACTGAAAAACTGGGTACGGATACCCAGAAGTACTACCGGGATATTGTCTGGCCAAGTCTCGCCCTTCGTCGATTGGCTGCCAGCGAAATCGAGATCGAACCCTCTGAAATAAAAAAACGAATGGATGCAAAGTTTGGCCCGCGTGTTCAGGTTCGCATGATTGTGCTTGATGATCAGCAAACGGCAACTCAAATCCATGCAGCTGTCAAAAACAGTCCTGATGACTTTGGCAAGATTGCAAAAGATCATTCTGCAGATCCGGCTACAGCATCCATGCGGGGCATGATGCGACCGATTAGCTTGAATATGTTTGAACCAGCAGTTGAAAAAGCTGTATTCCGTCTTAAGCCAGGTGAGATCTCCGGGATTGTGGAAATCAAAAAGCAGTACTTGATCTTCAAGTGTGAGCGGCATTTCCAAGCAGTGCAGCTTACGGATCAGCAAATCAATTACTATGAAAAACAAACAGAATCTGAGCTTTCGGAAGAAAAGCTTACCAAGGTAGCAGAGTCCATCGTTTTGGATTTGCAGCAGCGGTACCAGGTGATCAATGTTTACAATCAACCGGATCTTCGCAGCACAATGCCTGGAGTCGCAGCGACTATCGGAACTAAAAGAATCCAGATTCGTGACCTGTCAGAAGAGTGTATTACTCGTCATGGCAAAGCCGTTTTGGAGGGCGAAATCAACAGGAGACTTTTGACGGCCGCTTTGCGTGAGAATAGTCTTGAGGTGACCCAATCCGATCTTGATCGAGAAGTGTCCTTGGCCGCCGATACTTATGGATTTCTCAATGAAGATGGTTCGGCTGATCGTGAGAAATGGCTTGATTTTGTGACGAAGCAGGATAATGTCAGTGTCGAGCTTTATGTTAAAGATGGTGTCTGGCCAACTGCGGCACTCAAAAAACTGGTTCAACAAAAGGTTTTGGTTTCAGACGAAGATCTGCGTAAGGGCTTTGAAGCCAACTACGGAAAACGGGTTGAAGTTTTGGCGATCGTATTGAATTCTGATCGACAGGCTCAACAGGTTTGGAAAATGGCTTCACAGAATCAGAGCAAAGAGTTTTTTGGTGAATTGGCAAACAAGTATTCTGTTGAACCGGGGTCGAAAGAAAATTTTGGACAGGTCCCGCCGATTGCCCGTCACGGTGGTCGTCCTCAACTGGAAAAGCAGGCTTTCCAGTTGAACCCAGGTGAGCTGTCGGGCCTGATCAACGTGGGACAGCAATGGATTATCCTGAAATGTCTCGGATTTACCGAACCTCTGGTAGTCGATCCCAGTGACGTCCGGGAAGAGCTTCACAAAGATATCCTGGAGAAAAAGACACAGGTTGCCATGAACCAGCAATTCAACCAGATCCGCTCTTCAGCGCAGATTGACAATTTTATTGCCGGCACGAGTCAATCGGGGGTGTCCGCCAAGATCGCCAATGGTCATTCTCCGGTCAGCCGCAGTCGATTACCGTTTCAGCAAAGAAAACCATAAAGCAACATAAAACTGCTCAGTGGAATACGGCAGATGGTGAAACGGCGACTTTGGATCGGGGGTTGTTTTTTTTTGTTTCTCGCGGTGGCCGCGCTAGCTCTGATTTATTGGTCGGCTGTGTCAGGTCCCAGGTTTTACCGGCAGGCATTGCAGTTAGAGCTTGTGTCGTCCCGGCGACTCGGCGATGAATTAGAAGACATCACGCTGGCAAGTCATAACGCTGCCATACGCGAATCGATGTGGTCCATTTCTTTTTCAGACCAACAGTTGAATGGTTGGTTAGCGACCCACTTGCGCAACAAGTACCCTAAATTCTACCCGAAGGGAATGGCCAATCTGTGTACCAGCTTTGAG
>JAZABE010000237.1:0-2943 GCA_036137535.1 Planctomycetota bacterium
CAGGGTGGTGTTTTATTATTCCAACCAACCCGGTTTGAAATGGCGAGGTGTCTCTCAACATGATCCCCACGCGATGATCCGCGTTCAAAACAGCACGCCAGTCTCTCTTCGTAGCAATGAAGTTATCGTGGACATTAAACAGTAAACCTGGATAAGTTGGAAAAACCGGTGATTAAGTGGGTTTTGGAATCACTGGCAAACGATTTTTCCACGTGTTTTTGTCGTTCGTTCGATTCCTGCCTCGCCTTGCTATTGGGTTTCCTATAGTGCCGTACTTGGGAAACCCTGATCCATGAATTCTTTTCGGAATTCTGTCTGTACTGAAAATTTGCCTGCCTAAGGTTCAAAACCGGACTGCTTGATGTATCTTTGAAACGGGGCCAACAAGGGGGCCGAAGTGATTGATTGGATAGCGAGTAGGGGTCAATGCTTTGGTTTTGTTTCAACGTTTGCGTTCCTTGGCCGGGTGCGGTGAAAAACAGGCAAAGATAATTTTGTTTTCGGAAGCAAAGGCATGAGTGAAGAAATACCTGGCGTGATGAGCAAACCTTCGCCACCGGAGATGGAAGTTTCCCATTTCGCGAAATTGCGTCGGCAACGGTTTATGAAATTGATCGGGATTCCCCTTTTAGTCATTGCCTGTTTTGGGGTATCAACCCGGGGCTGCAGTCAGATTACGGACAAGGAATTCAGGGCCAAATTCTTGGAAATTAGAGATGGAATGTCAATGGCTGACGTCTCTGTTATTCTGGGAGAACCAGCTTATCGGACTGAGATGGCACCGGACGGTGTCAACGACGTTTGGTTTTTGCGGGACTCCAAAGGGAAGTGGCGCTACGACATTTTTTACCGGGGCAAGAACAAAGGGAAAGGTCGTTCCAGCAATTGGGCACTAGCTGATGCGGGGCCAAAGCTGGTGTATGAAAAAACTAGACGGCGGCTCGACAGCGAATAAACTTGACCCGTTTTGGATCGTTTCAACTTTTAGATGGCAAAACCATGAATGAAAAAACAATGAAATATTGGGTGATGGGAATTGGAGTGATGTCGGTGATCAACTTCGGCTTATTGCTCTTTAGTATTAAAATGAGCATGGTTAACGACCATTCTTTAAATGGTATTCGTATCGACACCAACCGGCTTGTCGATCGGGCGTACGATGCTGAAATCCGACAACAAGATGCGGCTTTGCGGCAGGTGTTGAAGGCGACCAAGGCGATTAACGAAGCCAAGAAAAAGGCGATTAACGAAGGCAAGAAATAAGGGACGGGAATAGAGGGCAATGAGATCCTTGGAGATTCGTCCGGCCTGCAAGAAGATTGAAGCCAAGTCCTGATCCGCTGTGGGTTGTTGCTGGCGTTTGGCTAGAGGTATCCGTGGGATCTGGAAATCAACTGTCCGCTTTTAAAGCCTCCGCCAAGCAAGCCTTAATTGCAAGCAAGCCAGTGCTGGACAGTTTGGACCCAAGGGGCTATTGCTTTCCGCACCCCGCAATTCGCGATACTGGTTTGCAAGCTTTAATCGGGTTCAGTCGACTCGGTGGACGTGGGGTTCCCTGGCTCCGGGCTGTCGACATCCGGAGTCGCTGGTTCCATAGGAGATGCGGAATCAGGTCGCGACTCGTTCTCTTGATCCTCGCAGGGACCCAGGTTCTCCGCGGAATAAACGGGAAGCGTTCGATTTAAAATTAAAAGCGAAGCCAAGCCAACTCCCCAAAAGGCCCAGGCGATTGCCGCGGTGGAATAACTGGGCCACCATTGGGCGGTTAGCCAACGCCAGCCAAGCAGGTGGCCACCAAAGCTCAGCATCAAAATCAAGGTTATCGGTGGTTCGCTGAAATTCCAGCGTCGAGCCGCGGAGCGGAAAATGGGTCGTCCTAAAAAAGCAAGGCACCAAATTCCAACGGCTGCCTGCCAACCCACCGACAACCCTACGACCAAGCCGGCACTAATCGCGTGAGTCAGCAGAGGTGAATTCTCCTGAACCGATCGTTCCGAAGTCGTTGCTTTTTGGGGATTGACTTCCTTGACCGCCCGATTGGCGAGCCATCCCAACATCGCGCCGGTGATACCGCCGGCCACTCCTGTACCCCCAAACCGTAGGCCATCCGGAATATCGAACCACCTTTTATGTAGCCAAGGCACGGGCAAAAGGTCCGGCTGAAGAATTGGAAGGAGCAAAAGAACCGAGCAGACTCCGCTCGAAACCCACAACGGGATTTTCGCAATCCGAGATTGCGCACCCTGCAGATTACTCGTCGGTGTTCTGAGCCGATCAACATCGACCAAGCCCCAGGTCAAAAGAATGCTCATGGAGAAGCAGTGGAAAAAATACAAAGCGACAAGATCCCACTTCGTGTAAAAAATAATCCACACCACGCCCTTGTAAAGATTAGGGTCTCGGATGGGGACATTGGCGCCACCGGAAATCAATTCGCCAAAGTAGAGCAGGAGAAAGAATATTGCAGCTGTTAACTCGACGATCGGATACCGCAGTGAGATTGGTATTTGGCAGTTTCGGCATCGTCCGTTTAATAATAGCCATCCCAGTATTGGAATGTTGTCCCAACGATGAATTTTCGATTTGCAACCTGGGCAGCTGGAACTCTCAAAAATAACTGATTTCCCGCGGGGGACTCGGTAGACCACCACGTTGAGAAAACTGCCTATGGTTGCCCCAAAAGCGGCGAACAGGAATGCGGTAATGGCCTCCGTGCTGCGGAGCCGAACTTGTTCTGGCAGTGAGAGATTTCCGTCCAGGTCCCGGCCCATGGTCGGAGTTGAGAATGACCCCGAGATCCACTGAGTGGTCGGAATGAAAACGACGTAAACCAGGAGACCGGATACAAACGCCCAAACCGCGACTCGATACCAGTTCCAGTTCATTAAACAATCACCTTTTTGACGCTGACTTTCTCTTCGCTGCTCCATTCAACCGCAAATC
>JAZABE010000238.1:0-2299 GCA_036137535.1 Planctomycetota bacterium
ATTGACGTCCAACCGATTGACCCAGCAAATCAATTTCCGCAGAGCGAGCCGGGTAACCAATACTTAGTTTCGCCATAAACCGGTCCAATTGAGCTTCAGGCAGCGGATAGGCTCCGTGGCTTTCAACAGGATTTTGTGTTGAAATAACCGTGAAAGAGGGCGATAACGAGTAAGTCGTGTTGTCTGCAGTCACTTGCCGCTCCGCCATCGCCTCGAACAGGGCGCTTTGAGTCCGAGGCGTGGCCCGATTGATCTCGTCAGTCAGGAGGATATCGGTAAAGACCGGGCCTTCACGAAATTCGAATGACTGGCTCTTTGGATCCAGAATACTGAAACCGGTAATGTCGCTAGGCATTAAATCAGGCGTGCATTGGATTCTCGAAAACTTCCCGCCAACCGATTGGGCAAGCGCGTTGGCAAGTGTTGTCTTCCCCAATCCAGGAAGATCATCGAACAAAACGTGGCCGCGCGCAATCAAACACGCAACTAACATCTCGACGACATCGTGCTTCCCGATAATCACTTGATTGAGTTGTGCTTTCAAATGAGTCAATAAACCCAGACAGGAAGCATGCTGGTCCCTGCCATCAACACTGGATTGTTCAGTTATTTTGTTTGACAAAAGATTTGATCCTTTTAAGAGAAAATTCAGCTACAATTTTCCTGCACGACTCCTCAACTTGGCGCCGATCCACATTAAAATTTGCAGCTGTGCTGAATTGTTCTTGATTCCAATATAGAAAAAAGTCACGGTTTTCATTGTCACCAATTTGACTGCACCAATTTGCAATCGTCGCAAAACGGGGGCGGGGAAATCCTGCTGCCCACAAGCGGATGTCCAGCAATCTTCGCGTCACCAGCAACCGATAGCGACAACTCAAAAAAAACAGGCTGCACCACAGGATCCAGAAGAAAAATGACAAGAGGCTTTTCCGCACGCGGATTAAAAGCGCAACCGATGCCAACACCAAAAGGGAAGCCAGCGGATTTCGCACCACCCAACGAGCCGCCATTGATACACTCGAAGTAAGTTTTGTCCAAAGCGATTGGTAGCTGACAGGAACCGGATAGCCTGGCGTTGGCTCCACAGGAACCCAATGATAGTTTTCAAGACGGACCTCTGGCCAAAAATGAAAATTCTCAGAAGTGACAATCGATTGGTTAGCCTTGGGAACGAAATCCTCTTTGCGTACGACAAAACCGGATGCCAATCTTGCTGGGTAACCAGCGGCACGCAAAACTTGCACTGCAGTGGTCGCAAACATGTAAGTCGGACCGCCACCTTGTTCCAGAAAACTGCCCACCGTATTTTCGGTGGTTTCGTCGATGATCCACTGGTTGTCCACTCGATAACCAGTGCGAATATTCGTCACAATTGCCTGAACCTGCTCCCAACCCCACGGTAAACCGGCTGTCCATTGATCCGCCAAATCTTGAATTTTTCCCTTTGTTCCATTATCGGCCAACCGTAAAAATGGCGAGTCGGGGGATCCAGTGTAACGAAAAGGCGACCCGTTCCCGCCCCCCAGCACACCACCAAGAATCGAGTCCCATTGAATTGCATCCGCGCTGACAGGATTGCTCGCTGAGTTAAGTGCGCTGAAGTTGGGTATTCGACTGATCGTATTGATGATTGTTTGTGACGGGATTTGCACACCGTCAATGCCGATTGCACCATCTTGATTCCACTGGAAAAACGAATCGTGATCAACTTGTGGTATGTGCCAAGCCTTCAAGAAGGGCGGGCTAGGCAGGCTCAATGCCTCCAATCGCATGACCTTGACCTTGTGATGCAGCTCCCCGGTCAAGAACTTTGTTTGCGGCAATGCCAATGTGTACCATGGGTTCGATTGATGAAACTCCAGCTGAATTTCCGGCAAATGCAAATCCGACTCGGATAACTCCACCTTGCTCCAATCCCAACCATCAAAACAACTATAATAATCGACTGCAAACCGTGTCGGCACTGGACCTTCGACGTAAAAAAGGGCTTTCGCAATGCGATCTTCCAGCTTGCGTTGTCCACGAGTGGATGATTCCCTGTGTGTTCGAAATGTTTTTCCAGCTTGTTCCGACTGCTTGATTTCATGAAGGTGTTTTGCAATCGCGTCTGGTGACACGGCTTTACTCCGTTGCTGTTTCGGTTTCATTTTGGGACTATCAAACGACTCAGACATAATGTCATAAAGAGACGGTTTGTCATCCTCAATGAATTGATCCGTTTCTACCGCACCAACGGATGTCGCATCTTCCCCGTTGGTCAACTGATCGCCATCGCCAACTCCAGCTCGCGCATACA
>JAZABE010000239.1:0-5474 GCA_036137535.1 Planctomycetota bacterium
TTCGTATGCACGTTTCCCGGCCACTGGATTATTATGAAAGGGGACATGATCGTTGCCAAAACTTCCGAGGACGCCCAAAAACTGGTCGCCGCAAATCTACCTCAGGTAGTGAGTCAGTGGAAATTAAAAGATTTCTCCAATCTTCAAGCACTTCAAACCGATGACACTTCAGTGATGCGAGGCATGCAAGCCTTTGTCAAAGCTCGCTGCAACCAATGTCACGTCGTGAGCGGCCACGGGATTAATCTCGGGCCTGACCTCACCCACATTTCCAAACGATTTCAGGGGCAGAAACTTCTTCAACAAATCCTCGATCCTTCCATCGAAATCAACAAAGATTACCAAACTATTAAGTTCCTGCTCGGCAACGGAAAACTTGTATCCGGCGTCGTCGTCAAAGAAACCAAAAAAGACTATCAGGTCATTCAAAATTTGATCACACCCAAAAACATTACCAAGGTTCGCAAAAGCGACATCGAGGAAAAAGCGATTGGGAAAATCTCTTCCATGCCGGAAGGACTTCTAAACGTCCTTACCCGCCAAGAAGTGCTAAACCTGCTGGCCTTCCTGCAGGTCGGTGGACACCAACTCCCAGACCACCTCAAACATGGTCACGGGTCCAAAAACTAGAATCGTTTTGCGGGCGACCATTCCAAAACACACAGAATGGCCCGGTGATCCGATGCGACTGCTTCTTTTAATACTTTTATCTCGATAACCTTCCAGCGATTCCGGGGACGGTAAAGGATAAAATCGATTTGCCTTCGAGGTTCGCCAACTGGAACGGTGAATAGCGCCTTTCCCTTAGGCCGGATCCAAAACGTCTCCAGTTCTCTGAGTGTCAAACTTCCCGGGATATCATTTAAATCTCCCGCCAGCAAAGCTAACCGTTCAGGCTGGTTTCGCACCAATTGATTAATCTGCTTTGCCGATTCCAATCGTTCTCGACCGGCTTTCCGGTGATCAAAATGGGTGGCCAGTAACACCAACGGAAAAGGAAGACCGGGTACATTAATTTCCGATTCAATCACACCTCGTTGTTCCCCTTGATCAAAATTGGGAAGCCGATGGTTCTTTTGGCGGATAACGGGAAACCGGGACAAAATTGCATTGCCGTAATGACCCCCTTGCAATTCGATATTGGGACCAAAGACAATCTGCATTTGCGTTAACCGGGATAACACAGCCGGTTGATCTACCGAACCAGTTCGTCTGGCCTTCTGGTCCACTTCCTGCAATGCCACCAAGTCGGGCTTCACGCCCTTGATGACTCTCGATATTCTCTCTAGGTCTAACTTGCGATCAATGCCTTCACCATGGTGAATATTGTAACTTAACAGTCTTAAACGAACCGGTTTCAAAACCTGGGCGAATCCAAATTTGAAACCACCAGGCCAACCCAGGATCAGGCTCAACGCCAACCCAAACTGTAAGCTGATAGGTATGAATTGGTATTTGTTGGTTTTGGTCATGCTTGAATTCATCTCGGTAAAAACCATGGGATTCCCCAAAAACAAAGCGTTTGAAGGATTTATAATAAGCGAGCACACTGCAAAAACCAGCAGTGTTTCTTCAAGAGCCGAAAAAACCAAACCCGGTGGACTTTGATTTCAACCTGCCGACAATCCATGGATACCAAGGCACCGTTGGGCTATACTGCGAGCAATTCTGTCGAAGCAACGAGTGCCCGGTAACGACACATGCCTAAAACCCACGGAAAGGATCGAGCGCCTCGGAATCGCACGCTGACAATTGATGAATCCGAGGTAAACCGATTAAGCACAAACCTCAAAACGTCTTTGCCTAAACGCCGGTTAAGCAAGCCAATCGAGGGAATCGTCCAGGGAGACTGCCAACACTGGTCGAGAGTATTGCCCAGATCCCATGTTGACCTCTTGATCCTAGACCCTCCCTACAACCTGGACAAATTTTTTAATGGCGAAAAATTTTCAAAAACGTCTACCAATCAATACACGGATTACCTGGAAGGCATCCTGACGCAACTCTTACCCCTCCTCAAGCCGACCGCTACCATTTACGTCTGCGGGGACTGGTTAACCTCCCATTCGATCTTTGAAGTCGCAAGTCAACACCTCAGAGTTCGAAATCGAATCACCTGGGAACGTGAAAAGGGCCGTGGGGCAAAAACAAACTGGAAAAACTCCAGTGAAGACATCTGGTTCTGCACTCGGTCCGATGATTATTACTTTGACACGGAAACCGTCAAAATCCGAAAAAAAGTAATCGCCCCCTACACGACCGAAGAAGGCGACCCCAAAGACTGGTCAAAAACCAAAGCGGGAAATTTTCGAGACACGCATGCCTCCAATCTTTGGACCGATATATCAATACCGTTTTGGTCCATGCCGGAAAACACGGATCACCCAACTCAAAAAAGTGAAAAACTCTTGGCAAAACTGATTCTCGCCAGCAGTCAAAAAGGTGATTTTGTACTTGATCCTTTTCTGGGAAGCGGAACGACGACAGCCGTTTCGGAAAAACTCGGCCGACGTTCACTGGGGATTGAGAAAGATTCTGAATTTTGCCTGCTCGCCCAGAAACGCTTGGAATTGGCTCGCCAAGACACCTCGATTCAAGGCTATGACGACGGCGTCTTCTGGGAACGCAACTCAATTGCATTTCAAAAGCAGGTACTGGGCAACCGATCGCACATTCCCTGAAAAGCCAATGCGAGAAAAACGCCATAACCCAGTTAGTTCAACAATCTCCCGAAACAATCGATTTACGTATTAAACTATTTCCACTAGGTTTTTATCATGTTGATTCCAGCTGCTTCACGCTTCATAGTCTTGATAGTCTGCTCGCTTCTGGCCCACCCCCTAGTGGCCATGCAGAAGCTGGAAGTTGCCGTTCCGTTCACCGACAACCTGATCCTGCAAAGGCACCTCAAG
Source organism: Planctomycetota bacterium (assembly GCA_036137535.1). Lineage (GTDB taxonomy): Bacteria > Planctomycetota > Planctomycetia > Pirellulales > Pirellulaceae > JABAAE01. The sequence goes on from JAZABE010000239.1 coordinate 2,913, forward strand.
GTCCCAGTCTGGGGTTTTGATGATCCGGGCAATCGAATCACCGTCCAATTTGCAGGACAAACTCAAACGGCGATTGTCGATCGATTCGGGAATTGGACCGTAGACCTGAAACCGTTGGAGGCTTCCCACCGAGAGCGTGTATTATCCATCACCAACGACCAAGGTGAACGCATCTTGATTAACGGTGTCCTCGTGGGCGAAGTCTGGTTTGCTTCCGGCCAGTCCAACATGGTTTGGACGGCTGGCAAAAGTCTCTGCTCTGAAATTGCTCGGAAAATTGCCGGGGACAAAAACGGAGTTCCGATTCGGGAAATCAATATCGACACCGTCTCCGCACTCTACCCTCAAAAGCGAGCAACCTCGGAAAAAGGATGGAAGCTCCACACGCATGCTCCCGAATTTTCGGCATTATCCCTCGCGTTTGCTTACCGGTTGCATCAGGAGTTGAACGTGCCGGTAGGAATCTTGCTCAGCGCCCACAGCAACACCCGGATTGAGGCCTTCACTCAACGCCAGGCCATCGAAAATCATCCACAACTGACTACCGACCGCCAACTGATTGTGGAGGCCGATCCATTGACCCCTCAAGGCCAGCGAGCTTACGCAAGGTATCCCCAAGAATTACGATCCTGGCAAGCAGAGGCGGGAAAGGCTCTCCAGGTTGGCGGCAGAGTCCCGCCGCGCCCTAACCTTCCAGGAATCGCCGGAATGTGGCGAGGACCGTCCCAATTTTTTAATGGCAAAATCAACCCCGTCATTCCGTTTGCCATCCGGGGAGCCCTCTGGTGCCAGGGAACCAGTAATTCCGGGGATGGCCGGGTTTACGCAGCCCGGATGGAGGCCCTGATTCAAGGTTGGCGCAAGGCGTGGAAAAGACCCAATCTTCCGTTTTACTTCACGCAAATGCAGTGCTATGGCACTCCGGATCCCAACACCGTCGGATTTGCGGATCTCCGGCAAGTCCAACACCTGTTTTTTATCAAAAACCGCCATCAGGTTGGCATGGTCGTCCAATCCGATCTTAATTCGGCAAGACCCCAAGGCATTCATTATGCCAACAAACTTCACCCCGGAATGCGACTGGCCCGCTGGGCCTTGGCCAAACAGTACAATCGCCCAATCGCTTACACCGGACCGATCTACAGCGGTTACCAAATCAAAGGCGAATCTGTCATTGTTTCTTTCGAGCCCGAAAGCCTATTCGGTGGCCTGATGGTCGGCAGCAAAGGACTCGCTCAAAACCTGAAAGAACCCGGGGGGTACGTGGAGCCGGCGAAACCAACTCCGGACGAACCCTTAAACCATTTTCGGTTGTGTGGTGCAGATCGAATCTGGCACCCGGCCAAAGCCCGGATTACCGGAGACACGGTTGTGGTCACTTCGGCAAACGTCTCACAGCCTCTTGGGGTTCAATACGCTTACAGTGCTGTTCCTGAAAACTCAAACCTCTACAACCGAGCAGGATTACCAGCGACGCCTTTTGCCGTGATTAACAACCAATTCATTTTTGAAGAAGACGATCTCGAAAAAGCAGCTGCTCTCAAAGCTAAGTATGCCCGTTACACTGATCCGGACTATCCCATCCTCCAAGTCGTTGAATATTTTCGGGACGGCGCAGTGATTCAGCGCAACCAACCGATTCCAGTCTGGGGTCATGCGAACGAAGGCGTCCAAGTCACTGTCACCATGGGCGAACTCACCCGAACGGCGATTGCCAATGGTCAGCAACAATGGTCCGTTACCTTTCCGCCTTTCCAGGCTTCCCAGACGCCGGTTTCACTCTCCGTAAAATCCAGTCACGGCCACGAGCGGTTGATCAAAAACATCTTAGTTGGGGATGTTTGGTACCTGACAGGCAGCACGATGCTGAATGGAGAAATGGCTTACTATCCCAACCGCGATCAAACCAAACCACCTGCAAATCTCCCACTGGTTCGGGAATTCAGGCGAAAAACCAAGGCCAGCACATTCCCAACGCCCCGTAAACGAAAATTTGAAACTGGAGGTGGGCGTTACCGTTCGTCCTGGATGGGAACTGATTCATGGGAAGACGGTCAAGGACTCAGCATGTTTGCCTACCATTTCGCCAAAACCTTAAACCGCAAGGGAATTCCCCAGGGATTCATTACCATGTCTTCAGGGCAGGGGGGTAGGAACGGCCAAATGGCTTCACCTCTTTCCTGGACTTCATTTGACGGTGTCAGAAACGTTGAACATCCCCAATTTAAACGAAGGCTTCAAGCGTTATTTTTGCAATACCCTCAGACCAAGATTGCCCGGCAGACCGCAACCGAACACCTCAACCAAGTCGAAGATTTTACCCGGAATATCATTGCTGCCAAGCAACAGGATCTCTCTTTGGCAAATGCTGCTCCTTTGGCAGCCCCGTCTTTAAGCCAAGCCGGCAGCCTGAACGACATTCAAACCGATATGATCCCAACCTACAGCTACAATTGGTGCGTCAGCCCCATGACACCCATGGCCATTGCTGGTGTCGTCTGGGTTCCCTCGGAAAACAACATTGGACACACATCGGAACATTATGGCACCGAACTGGAAATT
>JAZABE010000240.1:0-1984 GCA_036137535.1 Planctomycetota bacterium
GGAACTCGATTGGGATTTCTGGCTGGGGCCGGCACCCAAATGTGACTACCGAGCCTTACCGGAAATCCGGAAAGGCTATGGCGGTGGTGTGCCTCTCTACAGTAATTGCCACTACGCTTTTCGAAACTGGCACGAATACTCGGGCGGCAAGCTGACCGATTGGGGGGCTCACCATGTCGATATCGCGTGCTGGGCAATTGGGGCCAGTGACACCGGACCAACCCGGGTAACCCCGATCAATTATGAAATGGGCGTGGCATATAAAGATGGGCACCCCTTGGTCAAGGATCAATACAATATTGCCATTAAATTCAATATTCGGGCAGACATGCCGTTTGGTATTGAAATGTTGATTACCAATGAAGGCGATAACGGCATCCTGTTTGAAGGGACCAAGGGTCGTTTCTTCGTCAATCGCGGGAAGATTGTTGGCAAACCGGTTGAAGAACTGAAAAGCAACCCGTTACCGGCTGGCGCGATTGAGAAAGTGTACGGGGGACCGGTTGCCGAGAACCACACCGCCAATTTCATTGATGCAATGAAATCTCGCAAGCAACCCATTTCCGATGTATGGTCTCACAACCGGATGCTCGAAATTTGTCACCTTTCGAACATCGCCATGCGTTTGGATCGGGAAATCAAGTGGAACCCGATTAAACGCGAGATCATGGGTGATGAGCAGGCTAACGGTTTCCTTTCCAGGGAAAATCGTAAAGGGTTTGAAATCAACCTGTAGGCAGCCGAGGTGATGTTGAGAATCACCTGGATCGAGATGCCACCGGTTGCCTCTCCCCAGGTGCGAAGTGGTCCCTGGAAAAACAGTGGGAATGACTCGTGAATAGCTTTCAGTTGATCGTGATGTGGCCTCTGCTTTGGGTCCTGGTGTTGGGCGGTTCCGGGGCAAGAGCACAGTCCGACGATACGGATCCTGAATTCAAAGGTCCACCGACCGGTGAGGGCTGGATGGGCCGGGTTGCCGACACCGTTTCCTTGGCGGCACTAAACCTGCCCGGCACGCATAACAGTGGAGCCCGGTATGAACCGTTTCCCAACACGGCCAGGTGTCAAACACTGTCGATTCCCAAACAACTCGAGGCCGGTGTCCGTTTCCTGGATATCCGCTGCCGGCACGATCAGGATCAATTCAATATTTTTCATGGTCCAATCGATCAACGGCTAACTTTTGCCCAAGTTGTCAAAGACCTGGTCGCCTTTCTCAGTCGCAACCCCCGGGAAACACTGATAGTCAGTATCAAGCAAGAGCACCGATCCCAGGCGGTAACCCGTTCATTTCCCCAGACCTTGCAGTCCTACATCGATCAAAACCCTACCGCTTGGTACACGAAAACTTCGATTCCTCAGTTGAGGGCGGTTCGCGGGAAAATTGTTCTGCTTCGTCGTTTTCCGGGGGTTCAAGCTTTGGGGATTCCGGCGACAGACTGGGGTCATGATGGTTTTCACCAGGGAAAACGCCTTTTTATCCAGGATCGATTTCAAGTCTCCAGCGCGGACTCGAAATGGAGAATCTTTGAGAAAGCGATCCAGCATTCCCTGGCAGACCAATCCATGAATCGACTTCATTTGCATTTTGCCAGCGGCTACACCCAAAACTTCCTCGGGATTCCCAATATCACCAGCGTTAGCACTCCCGTGAACCGGAAACTGGCGGAGTACCTGAACGGTGCTGCAGTCCGTCATCACGGGTGCCTGGTGTTGGACTTTATCACGGCCGATTTGGCCAAGGCAATCTACAGCCTTAACTTTCACAGGCCCAAGTAAACCCGGGGTGAAAATGCCGGGTCCGTGGAGTGAAACGAGTTTTGGGTTTCATTGCAGAGGCTGGGTGAGGCAAGATCGCTGGCACTCGGGGGTTATCAGTCGTTAGCGTTCGATCATGCACTGGGGGAGTGATTTCCTCAATTCAGAAATCCCTGCCAGGGTGGTTTGGGTTCCCCCCAACCTCAAACTTTCCAAGTTTTTGAGT
>JAZABE010000241.1:0-3508 GCA_036137535.1 Planctomycetota bacterium
AAGCTGGGTCTGGCTTTCGAATCCGTTTGGCAAATCGCAAATGGAAAAGACGTGAACCTGAGAACCGCGGCGTACATGGTGGCGATTGAGAGGGTCTGGAAAGCGACCGAATTAGCCGGTGTCTAGAGTTTTGGATCTAGAATTTGAGGTGCTGGATCCATTCGAAAATCCGTTAACGGTTTGAATCAATACTGCACAGGACTTTTTTAAGATTCCTGTGGCCGTTGTGACTCGAGGGTGGGGCCTAGTTTAATTCAAGGAAAAATCATTGTCATTTTGTAAAGCAAACTATGAATCCAAGGTAAAGGAGCTTGGTGAGATCATTGCCTGGCGACAGCGAGCTTGTCAGTGGATTCAGCTGGGCCGAGGTGCGTGTTTTCTCTTGTTTGCGTTGGCGGTGATCGGGGCACTCACGGGAGTGTTTGTCGGTTTGTGGGCCTATTTAGTTCCGGCCATTCCGTTGCTGTCATTGGTGGGTGCGGCTGCTTACAACGAAACATTGGATTCACGGCAAGTATCCGATCGGCTTAGACGCTACATCAATGAACTCCAGCTCCGAAGATTGGATCGAGACTGGTCCTCGATTCCCGATCCTGATTTCCAGGTTCCGCCCCACCGATCTCAACTTGCCACAGACCTGGATCTTTTTGGGAAATCTTCATTGTTCAAGTTGTTGTGTACTGCCAAAACACCTCTTGGAATCCAGAAGTTGGGTGAATGGATCTTGCATCCCGCAACTCCCGATGAAATCGCGGTTCGGCAGAAATCAGTTGCTGATTTAAAAGACCGGGTTGAGCTTCGTGAAAATTTGCAACTGCTTTCGTGTCGTGTTTCCCAGGCTGAAACAGATCCTCGGGACTTACTGGAATGGGCTCAAGGCGATCTCTGGTTGGAAAAACGAAGCTGGCTCATTGGGTTTTCCCGAGCCGCTGCGTTGTTGATACTGGCTTGCGGAATCATTTTCTGGTTTCCCTGGGCTCCGAAAATGATCGTGGGTGGAATTGGACTTGCGTTGTTGACCGTAAATGTTGGACTCACGGTGTTCCTCTCTGGATCCATTCACGAAATTTTCAATTCTGTCGGTTATCGTCAAAGAGATGTTTCGAACTATGTTGAGCTATTTCAATTGGCCAAAACAATCGACTCCGAATCAGCGCAGCTCATTGAAATCAAGGAAGTTCTGGCAACCGGTAGAAACAGTGCCGTGCATGCCGTGAATCAACTGCAGTCCATCATCGGAGTCGCTCAGCTACGTCGATCGGGATTGATGTTTCTGGTGTACGTGATCTTTCAGTTTCTTTTTTTAATGGATGTACACGCTCTGTACTGGCTTGAAAAATGGCATAAAAAAAATGCCAAGCGAGTTACCGTTTGGCTTCATTCATTAGCGACCTGGGAGTCATTGAGTTCCCTGTCTAATTTAGCTTATCACCAACCGGATTGGGTTTTTCCATGCGTTCAAAAGTCAATTGAACGGATCAAGTCAACGCAGGTGGGGCATCCACTGTTGAGTGATGAACAGCGAGTGGGTAACGATGTGTCAGTGGGGCCGTCGGGTTCGGTTTTGCTGGTTACCGGGTCAAACATGTCTGGTAAAAGTACCCTGCTGCGTTCGATTGGGATGAACTGTTGCCTGGCGCAAGCAGGTTCAGTCGTTTGTGCTAACCGAATGGAGCTACCGCCGTTACAACTTGAAACCAGTATGCGAGTCGGCGATTCCCTTGCTGACGGGCTTTCTTTTTTCGCAGCGGAGCTTCAACGGATCGGACAAATTACCCGGGAAGCCCAGCGACTCGCAGACGATGGGGAAACCATACTGCTTTTTTTGCTGGACGAAATCTTGCAGGGGACCAACTCGCGGGAGCGACAAATTGCGGTCGCTCGAATTTGTGAACATCTGTTGGAATCAAAGGCAATTGGGGCAATCTCGACGCATGACCTGGAATTGGCGGAAGCCGGGAGCCTTAAGGGGAAATGTCAAACTGTGCACTTTCGAGAGTTTTTCACTCAAAACGAGGTGGGCCAGGAGGAGATGCAGTTTGATTACGTGATGCGATCGGGTATTGCACCGACCACAAATGCACTGAAGTTGCTGGAAATGGTTGGGTTAACCGGAACGCGTTCAGCCGACCCTTGAAGTCGTGCGGGCAAGTTCTTGTTTTCATGGTTGCTGGATTCCAATATAAAGTATGACAGCCGAACGATCCTGACAGCATGGTGAGGCCTTAAATCGGAAATTATTTTTGAGTTAACCACAAATGGAAAATGCCATTGAACTTTCCTCGGTTTCCAAGCGATATGGAAAGCAAGTGGCTGTCGATGATCTGAACCTGCAAGTTCCCACCGGTGCCATTTACGGTTTTATCGGCCCAAACGGGTCCGGGAAGACCACGACGCTTCGAATGATCCTGCGGATTATCCAGCCGGATTCCGGAGAGGTTAGGGTCCTGGGAAAATCGTCGGGCAAGACGGCGGATGACGATCTAGGCTATTTGCCTGAAGAACGTGGAATGTATAAGCGGATGAAAGTCCGTGATCTCTTGGTTTACTTTGCCAAGCTTAAAGGGATGTTTGATTGTCAGGCAGCAGTTGACCAGTGGTTGGAAAAGCTGGGCGCTGCAGAGTGGGCGCACAAGAAAATTGAAATGCTGTCCAAGGGGATGGCTCAAAAAATTCAGTTTATCTCGGCGATCGTTGCCAATCCCAAATTAGTGATCCTCGACGAACCTTTCAGTGGGCTGGACCCGGTCAACATGGAAGTGCTGCGAGATGCTGTGATTAATTTGAGAAATAATGGCACGACGGTAATCTTCTCGACCCACGACATGGATATGGCGCAACAAATGTGTGACACTATTTTCATGATTTTCCAAGGGAGAAAAGTTCTTGACGGCACCTTGGAAGAAATCCAGTCCAATTTTCAAGCGAATCGTGTCCGGGTCGCGTTGACCGATCCGCAAGCAGAATTTCCCAGGATTGAAGGCATTGACAACTTGACGTGTGTCAAGAATGAGTTCCAATTCGATTTGCCTGACGTCGGGCGGAAACAGCTGGTTCTGCAGCAGCTTTCTGACAAGGTATCCGTCGATCGTTTCGAAGTCATCAAGCCGACCCTGCATGAAATTTTTCTCAGGATCGCAAAGCCCTCTACGGTTAATCCAGCAGAGTCGGAAAATTTAATCAAAACGGATTCAGGGAAAGTTACGCTTTAACGCTACGGCGGGAAACTAGTCTACCGATCATGTCAAAAATCTATGCCATTGCGATTCGAGAATACTGGGCCATGGTTGCGACCAAGGCATTCTTGGTCTCAATCGTGATGATGCCTGTGCTGATGTTCGGTGGTATTTTTGCCATGGAATGGTTGACGAATGTTGGGGGCATTAAGGAACGAAAAATACTTGTCTATGACGGAACCGGCAGGCTTTTCAACAAGCTTAAACTCCAGGCGATCGCTCAAAATGCCTTTGCGGAATCCTTGCAAGGTGAAACCGCTAGCGCAAGAGAG
>JAZABE010000242.1:0-9846 GCA_036137535.1 Planctomycetota bacterium
ACAATCACTTCGGAGATTTTCTTGGTTAAAGATTCCGGTGTCCAACCGGTGGTGCTACCGGTAAATGGAGGGAATCCACCTCCTGACTTGTTTTCTCCACCTAGAGGGATCGACACGGATTTGGCAGCGATTCCCTGAAACGGCCTTCCAATTCCCCAGAGATCATAATTTTGCGGTCGTCGATCGGCTCGCTCTAGCATTTCTTCCGAAATTAAAGCGGCAACACGCTCAACTCCTACTGGCTTGATTTCGGTGAACGCAGGGTGCACGTGTCCAACACCTTTTTCAATGACGCCATCATCCGTCACCCCGTAAATCTGTGTATGCTTCTTGCAGAATCGTTTGTAATCGGTCAGTCCTTTCAGGAACTCTGGTGCTAGGCAAACGACGTCCCAATTGTTAGCGATCTTGTTTTCAACGTCTGAATCGAGGCGAATTGACCTTCCTCGGAGTTGGTTCACGCTCATTGAGGTCGTTACAGAGGTTAAGTCGATCAAGACATTGATTTTGTTGGCATCCCACCCTTCGCCTAACAAACCTCTGGTGCCGACAAGGCACCTCGTGAAACCTTTCTGAAAAAATTCGGTCACCATTTCAATGTACACCCGGGGTGTCCAGTCTGGACCCTTTGCCTTTAATCGCTTGTAGCCTTCATGCGAATCCCAGTTTAATTCCACTTCGTAGTTGTTTTCATGAAGCCATTGTTTTGCAAAGGTCTGGAAGACCGGGCATAAATCGTCGTCGACCAGTACGGTTGAACCCGTGATGAGTACTGGATCGAGGCCATCGGTCGTCTTGTCTTCCAGTAAGGTTCGAAAAGCTGCGATTGCTCCACCGACTTCACGATCCAAGATGTGGCTCACTTCAGGATTAACCGCCGAGGTTTTTTCGTAATCACAGACTACGACCGCCCTGATGGTTTTTCCTAGGATTTCCTGCTCTCGAGTTAGGATTGGAATCAACGCCTGGGACTTGCTTTTTGAATAAGCAAGGATGCGATTGACCGGAGATGCACATCTTTGGTTGCCGGTTTCAGTGATTTGTGTCCCGAGGAGTCTAAGGTGTTTTTTGGTGCGATCCGCCAACTCGAGGCATTGAGCATTTTTTGTTCGCATTAAATATAAACGGACATAGGGATCGATGACGGGAATGCAATAGGCAAGGAGGTCTTCGCAGTCATCGACCTCCTCCTGGGTTAACTCGCGGACATGATCCGGTAGTGGCCTGTGATGCTTGGCCAACAAGACCCGGGCAGCCCATGAAAACGCAGGAAAACGTTTTTCATATTCTCCCCAATTCCGGGCCGGCCTCAGAGGCAATTCCATTTGATCTAGAGTCTGGTAGGCCCAGTCTATCAGGGAAATTCGGTCCTCAGCTTGCGGGACATTTTGGAGTAGATCGAGTAATTCCTGCATGCGTTGGCTGGTGTTGGAAATGTACTCAAGCTCATCTTCGGTCGGACGCACAAAATAGCAAAGATCCTTGTAGGGCGCTAAAAATCCGTCTTTGACAACTGCCGGGATCGGGACCTCGTAGTCTATTGTGCCTAGTAATTTTTCGTAAATACTCCAGTCGGTCAGGTCTGCGTCTTCGGGGTCCGGTGGTGTTGCGGTTAAGCCAAGAATGACTGGATTGCCTAGAAACTCGTCGATCGCATTAAGAATGCGGCCCCAGTGTCCGACTAAATGATGGCACTCGTCAAGGATGACCAAGCCGACACCGGCATTTTTAAGATGATTTAAGTTTTCCAGGGCACTTGCATGCAAGACTGAGAGCGCGTCGTTGCCTCGGGTGATTCTTTCACGAATTTTTTTCGTGTAATAAGCTAAGCGTTGTTCGTAATACTCAGTGTTAGATTTTTGCAGATCTTGAATCCAAGCTTCTGCCTCTTGTTCACTGTGGGCTTTTTCTTTCTCTAAAAGCGAATCCTTCCAAAATTGGATTGCCGCATCGCCGAGCTTGCGTTTACCCTGAGCGGGAATCGTCAATGCCTGATAGGTAAGTGAGGTTAACAGTGCCGGTGCCTTGGGGTCGGAAGATAACCAGGACTGTGAAACCGGTAATCCATTGCTTTCAAACAGATCGGTTCTGGCCAGCCATTGGGATTGGATTGCTGAGTTCGGGCTGAGAACGACGGCGGGGCAGCGATAAAGTGTGGCCCAAAGATACAGTCCGGTGACTGTTTTTCCAGAACCGGGGGGGGCATTTACGTATAACTTCTGGGAGCTGGAAGCAATGTGTTGTTTGGCAACAGAGACTACCTCCTGCTGGCTAGGACGTAGTTTTCCTTTGAAGATGATACTGGGGAATTCCATAGCGTTGAACCGAAATTTAAATCTCGCTATTTATCTTACCCACTCTTGCCTGCGATTGTTGAATCAGCAATCTCAAATTACTGAAATACAAGTAACCTTTGAGCGGGTTGTCTGGGTAGGGTGCTCGACACAGTTTTGGGAAATGCAATCCATCAACGTGGCGTTTAAGCCGAAAAATTCAGCGGGGTGGACCGCGGTTGACGCGAATGATCTGCCTAGTGCCTTGCTGAGTCGATTCAAACAGTTTGTAGCTTCGGAGAGGACATTAAGAATTTCAGGAAACTGAAATCTCCTTAGGACCCCTTTGTGGAGAATCTACCTGTTTGATTGAAGAAGGTGTTAATGGAAATCAAGCTGCTCACGGTTAGTTGGATTTCTTGTTAGAATGAAATGCGTTGGCAGAATTTTTTTAAGATTCCACAGGAAGAGCGTGGCATCAGTGACCCGTTGTTGCCAACTAAATTTAAGTGAATGAAAGTAATTCATGGTAAGTGACGACCCAGCTGAAAACAGTAAGCCCCAAGAGGCAACAGGTTTGAGAATCAGTAGTCCAATTTGGAACGCGTTCTTTGTCTTGAGAAACCGGGTTCTTGCAGGGTTCGTTGTTGCGTTGCCAGTGATTATTACGTTTATCATTATCAAATGGTTGTACGAGTTTCTTGCCAAAGATGTCATTGGATACCTGGCAAACTACTTGGTACAGATTTGGAACCAAACGGATCCGATTCCGGGCACAGGAAACGAGGGAGTCGATCAAGTTGTTGAAGCAGCTCAAAACCCCTGGTTTGTTGAAAATGTTTTGGCGCCGGTTACGGCGATCTTGCTGATTGTTGGTGTTTTATTCATCTTGGGAATGGTGTTCCGTTCCCGTTGGCATCGTTTCTTCAATTGGTTTATGAGTAATGTCCCTGGGGTGGGTGTCATCTACAGATCGGTTAGCAATGTTGTGGACTCAGTTCGAAAAAGCAATACCGGCAGTGAACAATTTCAGCGAGTTGTGTTGGTGAAGTTTCCTCATCCTGGAATTAAAGTGCCAGCCTTTGTCACCTCAAGTTGTACCGATGCAAACACTGGCAAAGAAATTCTGTGTATCTACGTTCCGACAACACCTATCCCAACTTCGGGCTATATGTTAATGGTACCAGCCGAAGAGGTGACGGAAATCAGTTGGGACTTGCAGGAGACGCTTCAGGCGATTGTATCGGGTGGAATCACCGTTCCCGAATCGATTGAATACACCATTGGGGTTGTTGATCAGAACCGGTTGCAATCATCGCAATCTGCCAAAAATGCGGATCTTGATAAGGGAAACAACCCTGGAGTTTCGATCACTCGTCCTCAGGATTCCCAAGAAGACAAAGGAAGTTCGGACTAATCAAAGGGTCTAGGAGATCCTGGGGGTTACTCGTGCCGGAGTGCTTCAATTGGGTCCAGGGAAGCTCCCCGTACGGCAGGGTAGAGACCAAAGGAGATGCCGACAACCAGTGAAATGGTAAACGCCAGTGGAATAGACGCTGGCACAATGATTGGCGAAGTTTGTTTTACGGTCTCGGGCAGGTTTTCGACGATTTCCGGAAAGGAAGTGATTGCAAAATCGCGAATGGAGTTTACGGTCACCGGGCAAAGTAGGCCAGCCAGAATTCCGGTAATGCCTCCGACTGAAGAAAGCACGACTGTTTCTACCAGAAATTGGATGACAATGTCTCGCTTCTTGGCTCCCAGAGCTCGACGAATCCCAATTTCCTTGGTCCGTTCGGTCACTGTGGCAAGCATGATATTCATGATTCCAATCCCACCGACCAGCAGTGAAATAGCAGCAATCAAACCCATAAACAACATGAACATCATTCGAGTTGTTTTCGCTTGTTCCAGCAACTCGAGTGGGGTCACGATAACATAGTCTTCCTGTTTGTGCCGTTGACTCAAGACGCCATCGATTGCATCTGCAGTTGGGATCACATTTTCAATGTCATCAACTTGAAACGTGATTTGGCTTATTTGAACAATTTCATTACGACGTTCACCCGCTGAGCGGATCATGGTCCAGTCCCCAATGCGTTTCCAAAAGGTCTTAATTGGGATGTAAACGTCATCGTTGAAGTCTTGGGCTGCAAGCGAACTCCCGATTGCCGAAATGGAATCGCGTTTTTTCATTGATCCAATGACTTCGTATGGGATATCCCGAATCCGGATTTGTTTTTTTACCGGAGATTCGACTGGGAAAAGGAACTTGGCGAGTTCATGCGAGAGCACGCAATAATTGTTTGCCTGATCAATATCATCCTTGATAAAAAATCTGCCTTCGTCGATTTCCAAGTTCATGACTTCGGCATACTCTGCGGTGCAACCCACCAAGTGCACTGCAAGGTCTTTATCCTTGTAATGCAATTCTCTTTCAACGTCCCGGATGCGGAGTCCCTGGGTAATTGTGTGAACGGTTTCCATCAGTGCCAGGTAATCATCCCGGGTTAACCCGTAGATGGCCATCGAGCTCATGTTCAATGCGTTTTCTTCGATCGGTTTGACGCTGCGAACAATAATGTTATTCGTTCCGAGAGCCTCGATCTGTTTTTGAATTTGAACGCTGATACCTTCTCCAATGGCCAGAAGCCACACCACGCTGGAGATGCCGATGAAAATGCCCAGAACGGTGAGTAACGACCGCATTGGATGTAGGGCAAGGCTCTTTACGCCCAATCGCCAGATGGTAGCTGAGAAGAAATTCATTTTTTCTGGTTGAAATCCTGGCGGGTGCCGGGCCATTAAAGAACTGGATACTCGACTTTGTCTTTTTGCTTTTCAGGGTTGATCAGGACTTTTTCTCCGGCGGTGAGTCCAGACAGGATGATGACATGCTTGTCATTGTTGGCGCCGATTTCAACCTTGCGGGCGACGTAGTGACTGTTCTCGGCGATGATCGCGAAGTAAGCTTCGTTTTTCCGAACCAGCGCGGATACTGGAATTTGCAGAACATCAGGTTGGCGGTCGACGATGATTCGAGCCTTGGATCTCAGGCCGCTTTTAACGAGTTTGCTTTTTTCGGTGATATCGACAAAAACTTCATACTCGATGGGAGCTTGGTACCACCGTTGCGGAAGTGGGAATTTTGCGGCTTCACGAACCTGTCCTCGTATTGGTGTATCGGGTGCAGAGTCCAGCCGAATTTCAACTGGGTTTCCAGGTTTGACCAAATTGATTTTTGAGTCATTGACCTTGGTTCTGACTTGCATACGGTCCGGGTCAGGGAGAAAAATGACTTCCTGTCCATCGCGGATAACAGTACCTTCTTCAATGACGATTGAGTTGTCACGATCGTTTTCGTTTGCGTAGACAACTTGTCCGTCTTTTGGGGCAATGATTCGACATTTGCCGACTTGTTCTTTAAATTCGGTTTCCCGTTCCTTGCTCAAAAGCAGGGTGAACTCGGCTGCCTTGAGACTTGCCTCCAGCTTCTTGACTTCTGCCTGGAATTGTTCACGGGTTCTCGGTTTGGTCAGGTTGACCAGGACTTCTAGTTTTTGTTGAGCGAGTTGCAATTCACTATTGGCTTTTTTGACAGAAAACTCATCCGCTTGGAGTTCGGACCTTGAAATGAAACTCTTGGCATTCAGTTTTTGGCTGAACTTCAGGTACTCCTTGGCTCTTTCCAAGTTCTCGAAAGCAACGGCAATTTCGGACTCGATTGCAGATCGTTCCTGCTTAAAGGTCCCCTTGTCGTATTCGACCAACATTTTACTGGCAGCACTTAGGTCGTTCTGTGCTTGGATTAAAGCAGCTTCATTTTGTGCCACTTTAATCTGTTGTTCGATCAACCGATCTCGATGGTTTGAATCATCAAATTGAACTAGGAAATCACCTTCCTTGACAAATTCACCTTCAGGCGCAATTTCCAAGATTGCCGTTCCTGCGGTGCCACGAGATTTGATTTCACATTTGATTTCTACGTTGCTGGAGCTTTCTACCGTTCCGGTTTCCGTAATGGTTGAAACGAATTCTCCTTTAAACGCAGCAGCCAGTAGTTGGTTGTCAACATTCGTTTCACCGCCCGTGCCCCTCAACCAGAAGAATGCAGCGACCAGTATGCCGATCAGGAAGATCGAAGTGGCAAGTAAGGGTTTGGCGAGACCCGGGTTAGTCTGCATGGCTGAATGTTTGAGAGTATTGCTAAGACGTTAATGACGAACAATTTGTCTCTATTTATTGTGTCATACAGATCCCTTGGTTTCTACGATCAATTTTCCAACTTCAATAGCAGAATAATGTGAAAAAGAAGCCGTGCCCGGTTCTTGCCATAATCCTTACGACCGTCAACATTTGCTCGCCACTCTATCCGTGCAGGTCGTTTGGACACCGTCAATAGAAAACCACCCGGGACTTTTCGAGTTTCTCAACGGGTTGAGAAAATGAGGGTTTAGCTGTTGTGAAAAATCAAGTGGCGATTCATGGATCCTGATTTTTCAAGAGCGGTGTGAAGCCTGGGATTTCACAATTGATCCCGTGGAATGGGAAATTGAATCAAATTTTGAAAAGATTCTGTTTGCACGGATTTAGGGGTGACCTAGATTTGTGAACCATCAGCCGAGGATGGCAGCCCACGGCCATCAAGCTGGCCGAAGTAGAAAGAATTGAAAAATCTCGCGAACCCGAAAGACCTTGAAATAGAAGTTCATGACCCGCAGCTTTTAGAAGGTTAGTTTTACGGACCTTGATTTCCGGAGCCAACAGCTCGCCGCTGGCTCCGGATTTTTTTTTAATGGGTGATTGGTTCGATAGAATTGGGTGGGTGCTTGGGGCTGTACGTCAGATTCAGTCGATCATGGAAAATCGCCAAACTTGGCAAAACGGGATAGTCATTTTCCCTAGGCTTTTTATCTTTTGGGGCGATTGGCTGGCGCCCTTCTGCGAAGTTTTTCTTTGATTCGTCAAAAAAGGAAACGAGTGGCCAATTTATGCTCGGTTGGAGAGGCATTTGATGTAGGACGACCCGGGCAATTTCCGTAAACTCTTCATTCGAGTAACGGGTTCGACTTGGCAAATAATGGATCGATTCAAAGACCTTCTGCTAATAACGGCAATTGCCGGTTCAGTCTTCTTTTTCAATTTGGGAAGCGCCAAGCTTTGGGATCGGGACGAACCAAGAAACGCCGGCTGCGCGAGGGAAATGATGGAGCGGGGTAATTACGTTACTCCAATATTTAATGATGAGCTTCGTGATGCAAAACCCGTTCTGCTCTATTGGTTGATGATTTCGGCTTACCACTGGTTTGGGGTTAGTGAATATTCTGCCCGTTTCTGGTCTGCCTTGTTGGCACTTGGGACTGTCTTTTGTACCTACTTTCTGGCTCAACGGTTTTTCAATCGACAAGTCGCCGTGTTTGCAGCTGTGATTTTGTCAACAAGTCTAATGTTTGACGTTGCGGCCCGTGCGGCAACTCCAGATTCTATTTTGATTTTTTTTAACACGGCGGCTTTGGCGGTATTTGTTGCATTTGCTTTTCCTAAGCAGTTGGAAGCAAAGGGTGCTTCAATGCCTGGGTTTCCAGATCACCGGTTAATGGCTGTTGGAATGTACGGATTGATGGCCTTTGGTGTACTTGCCAAGGGTCCAATTGGATTCCTGATGCCAACGGCGATCATCGGGATGTATTTGTTGATCGTCACCGCGGATCGAACGGAATTGAGACCGGTGGAAGGAGTGCTTGGGAAGATTCAACAATTTTGGTTGAACGGCTTGAGGGTTGTTCATCCTCTCCATTTCCTCAAAACCTGTTGGTCGATGAAATTGATGACGGCAATCATCATGATTTTGGCGATAGCAGGCCCTTGGTATTATCTCGTTGGTCAACAGACAAACGGAGAATTCCTGACCACGTTTTTTTTCAAAGAGCATCTCGGTCGCTCAACCACCTCATTTGAGAATCATTCCGGTGGTATATGGTACTACCCTGCGGTGATGTCGGTTGGATTTTTCCCTTGGTCAGTTTTTGCACTGCCAGTTGGCGTTTCGATCTTTTGCTGTCGTCGAAATCTGCCACCTTCATTGGTTTTGTTGTTTTGCTGGGTTGGTGTACAGGTAGGAGTATTCACGGTCGTTCAAACCAAACTCCCAAGTTATGTCACACCTTGTTATCCTGCATTGGCAATCGTGGTTGGGTATTTTTTGTATTCATGGATCAACGGAGAAGTTGCCATTGGCAGTTGGTTGCCCCGGATTTCATTTGGCACATTAGGCGTTAGTGGATTGTTGATTGGAGCTGGACTTGGTTATGCGTCGGTAAAGGTTTTGGATGTCACTTATGTCGTTTCTTTGATTGGCTTGATTCCTTTGGTTGCCGGTTTCATTGCTTTTGCTCTCTGGCAGGTGAATGCATCTCAATGGTACCGCACCCAAGCCATTTATTTATTGTTTGGGTCTGCTGTATGCTTTTCGATATTATTCTTTGGTTTTTTGTTGCCCTACGTAAGCAGAAGCCAGGAGTACCAGCAGTTGTTTGTGCATGCGGACAGACTGCAAAACGATTCTCCATTGGGATCCTTTGGTTGCCTGGAGCCGACCTGGGTGTTTTATGGAAAACAACCCATTTACGAACTTAATGAAGATTCGCAATGCACTGACCGGATTGGTGACCGTCGAGAAAGCTGGAAACCCAAAAGCAGACCCCCCCTCAAACAATTCTTGATCGAAGAGCAAGGGCAGGTGATCACGTTGGCCAAGTTGGTCCCCGAAATCGAATCGATGATTGGACAGCCACTTCGCATTATTCATCGGGTGTCATATTTTCTGAAACAAGAAGAACTGGTTTTGGTTCAAATCGAAAGTCAAGTAACGGCTGCTCAAGAAGCATCTCGAAACTGGAAATAGCTTGAATTCAATTAAGAAAGACAGAATCCTCGGCATCGATCCTGGTTTGAATATTACGGGATACGGAGTCATTTGTACCGAGGATCATTCGGTTGTTGAGGCAGGTGTGATCCGAATCAAGAGCCGTCAACCTACCGAGAATCGATTGGGCGAACTCTATGAGGGGATGCTCGAAGTCATTGAGTCACTTCAGCCAGTTTGCATGGCGATTGAGGACCTGTATAGTCATTACGAACGGCCCAAGACCGCCATCATTATGGGGCATGCACGGGGGGTTTTATTGCTCGCAGCCCAGCAAAAGGGGATCCCGGTGGTTTCTTATGGTGCGACAAAAATCAAAAGTGTAATGACAGGTAACGGCAGAGCTTCAAAATCTCAGATACAGATGGCGGTTTGCAGGCAGTTGGCATTGGACAATGTCCCTCAGCCGCCAGATGTGGCCGATGCATTGGCGATTGCCCTTTGCCATGAACATCATCTAAAAAACAAAAATAACTTCGCAGGTTTTTCAAAATGATTTCCAAGATTGCTGGCGTCCTCAAAGCGTTAGAAACGGAGGCCGCTTATATTGAATCGAGTCCATTTGAGTACGAAGTCTTGATCCCGGAGTTCACCCGGAGACAGATCCAAGGTGATGTCGGACGCAAGACGGAGTTGCACACCATCCAC
>JAZABE010000243.1:0-4547 GCA_036137535.1 Planctomycetota bacterium
TGTGGGATCCAGAGTAAAGTTGCGAGGTTCTTCCCCACCGGTTTTGACGATTTCGATTGGTTCCATTGTTCCCGTTTTTGCAATGGTGTAGACGGCGATGGAATCATGCCCCCGGTTACTGCAGTACAAGAACTTTCCCGATGGATGGACGCGGACTTCGGCACAGCTTTTTCTCCCGTCGAAATCGGTTGGAAGTGTGCTGAGCGTTTGAATGGGTGTAAATTTACCGGTTTTGCCATCGTAAGCCAGAGAGCTGATGGTTGCACTTATTTCATTTAAGAGGAAGCCTAGTTTGCCGTTGGGGTGAAAGCAGAAATGTCGCGGGCCCGCACCCGGTTTTTCATCGTGTTCAGCGACACGTTTTAGCGCTCCTTTTGGCCCCAACCTGTAAGTGATCAACTGGTCGAGTCCCAGATCGGCTGCGACTGCAAAGCGATTTTTCTTATCGAGATTGATGGAGTGGGCATGAGGCCCTTTTTGCCGGGGTGTGACACTGGATCCCTTGTGTTGAGCGAAACCACTGGCCGTGCCAAGGCTCCCGTCCTTGGCAATGGGCATGGTTCCCACGTTGCCCCCGAAGTAGTTGGCAAACAGGACAAACTTGCCCTTGGCATCTACGACCAGGTGACAAGGGGCTCCACCTTGGGAAGCCTGTTGGTTGATCAAGGTCAATTGACCGGCTTTGCCAATCGAAAATGCGTCAATTGAACCACTTTCTTTTCCGCCAAAGTTCGAAACCTCACCCACCGAGTAAAGGAAACGGTTGGTTGGATGAACTGCCAAAAACGATGGGTTCTCGGTTTTCGCGACCAGTTTCGGTTTGGTAACTTTGCCCGTTTGGGTGTCGAGCGTCGCGGTGTAGATCCCTTGGCTGTCACCCTGAGTGTAGGTGCCAACAAAAAATCGTAGTTCATCAGCTGATAAAAAACCGTGAGCTGTTGAAAACGCAAAAACCAAAGACAAAAACAGGTGCCGGTATCTCATGCTGACCTTACTAATCGTGGTAAAATTTGAAATGATGATTTGGAAATCGATACAAACGATTTGTCAATCTGAAACCACCATCTTCACCAACTCTCCGTTGTAAATCTATATGGCGACCTCAGGGCAAGGCGAAAAATTTGACTTGAAGCATTCAGAACTCAAAGGTCATTGTCGAATAACCGCAGAAAAGGCGAAAACAGCCTCTCGTCAACTCTTGCGGCTCAAGGATAGCCAGGTGGACCAATGGTTGAGGCAGTCAGCTGATCTTATCTTGCGGAACGCGGCACAGATTTTGGAAGCGAATCAGGAAGATATCGGGAAAAAAGACGAATTTGGTATGACTGCTGCCCAGGTTGATCGATTGATGCTCAATCCGGAACGCATTACAGGAATTGCCAAGAGCCTGAGGTCCATTGCTGAACTTGATTCACCCGTGGGTGAAATACTCGAGTCTCAAACTCGACCCAATGGGCTGCTAGTCAACAAAATCAGAGTACCGCTGGGTGTCCTGTTTTTCGTTTACGAATCAAGACCCAATGTTACCGCGGATGCCGCGGCAATCGCGGTCAAAAGCAGGAACTCGATTGTGCTGCGTGGTGGCAAAGAAGCGATGGGGTCGAGCCGGGCAATTATTGAACTGCTAAGCGAATGTGGAAAGCAGAATGGAATTCCTGAGGATTCTGTGCAACTCGTGCAAACGTCCGATCGAAAGGTGGTTGATCACTTTTTGCATTTCGAGGACTTGATCGATTTGGCGATTCCTCGGGGTGGGCCGTCTTTGATTCGAAGAGTCGTCGACCAGGCGAAGATGCCAGTCCTCAAGCATTTTTCAGGGAACTGCCATGTGTTTGTTGACGAACATGCTGACACCAAAAAAGCTTGTGACATTATCATGAACTCAAAATGTCAACGGTTGGGTGTGTGTAATGCGGCCGAGTCACTATTGGTGCATGAAAAAATTGCCGGGGAATTCCTCCCCGAGATTTTAATGCAATTCAAGGCAGGGGGGGTCGAAGTGCGAGGTGATGAACAAGTCTGTCTTGTGGACAATCGCGTTGCACTCGCAACCCCAGAAGATTTCAGTGCGGAATTCCTGGACGCCATGATTTCCGTTGCAGTTGTTTCCGATGTTCAGGACGCGGTTGATCATGTCAACCGATTTGGTTCCGGGCACACTGACTGTATTGTTTCGCAGAGCGAAGAATCAATTGCATTGTTTACTCAGCAGGTTGATAGCGCTGTCGTGATGGTCAATGCAAGCACACGATTCAATGATGGGGGGGAATTAGGGCTGGGAGCGGAAATCGGAATCAGTACCGATAAATTTCATGCTCGGGGTCCCTGTGGTTTACGAGAGTTGACTACTTATAAATGGGTTTGTACGGGAGATGGTCACATCCGTTAGGTGTTGCTCCCTTGGTGAACTGGTTTGCGGAGAGACGGGGTGAAGGCTAGATAGTGCTGGGGTCCGCCCTCCGGGAAAGGGAGGTGTCACGGAACTCAGCCCCTCCGGGTGAACCGGGGCTTAAGGGTCTGTCTTGTCCGAGAACCAATGATCGGCGAATTGTTCGAGTAAAGGGTCGATGGTCTTTGCCTGGATTTGGTGAGGGGGAGACCATGGGAACCAGTGGTAACCGGGATGTTCGGTTAATTCCAAGATCCGTTCTTCAGCAATGTAGCCCAAAAAAATGAGCAAGGTTTTCATAAGCATTCCATCGGAATGACCGGAATAACGTTTTGCTGGAACCTCGTATTGTTGTTGAAAAAGAAACGAAGGGTCCAGTTTCACTTCGGATTGCAAAATTCCGGTTTCTTCTCTGAGTTCCCGAAATGCGGCTTCCAGATCGGTTTCACCCTCGTCGACATGACCTTTTGGTAGGTCCCAACGATCTGCATGCTTCATCAGGAGGAACTTTGTGATAGGTGTATGGCAGACAATCAAAAATCCGCAGGAACGTGGAATCTTGTTCAAATTCAATCCTTTGCCGTGGGAGATTGCCGGGATACAGTGTCTCAGGTTTTCGTTAGGGTCAGGTCACGAACGTCAGGTTGCAACAACCCAGTCAGGACGTTTATCCTGTTACCGTTTTGGCTTCCTAATTGAAGCTATTCAATCCTCTTTTGATGTAGGGCAGCCAATGATCAAAGTATACACCCGAACAGGAGATGACGGCACAACCGGAACGTACAAGGGTGGGCGGATTCCCAAAGATGATGATCTGATCGAAGCGATTGGAGCGGTTGATGAACTCAATAGCACAATCGGTTATCTGGCATCGGGATTGCTGGAGGGGCACAAGCGGTATCGTACGCTTCGTCGGATCCAGCATCACCTCTTTGACTTGGGAGCCGCACTTGCGTCCATTTTTGACGATGAGCAGTTTCAGAAGTCAACCGAGAACCTCGACGTTGCCTGGTTGGAAACCACGATTGATGACGTGTCTGGCGAGCTGCCAACGATCAATCAGTTTATCTTGCCAGGAGGCACGAGAAATGCAGCGATTGCTCACCTGTGCCGGTCGATTTGTCGCCGGGCTGAACGAAATATCATCACAGCACTGCATTCGTTTAATGGTGTTGATGAGCCCAAGTCATCGCTGGGTTTTGCTTTAATCCGTTTTATGAACCGACTGAGTGATTGTCTTTTTGTACTGGCTCGCAGCCTGAATCATGAAGAAAATCATGAAGAACTGTTTTGGCAAGCTGAATCCACCGGCGCGGACCCTCTGGACTAAACCGAGAGTTGCGGAGACGAATCTAGGCTATGGCGAAACCGGGTTGAATCGGGGAAAGGTTCATTCGGCTTTCAGTCTCACGCGTTTCTAGTTGGGAAACTCGTATTTTGGATTCTGGGTATCAAAATCGATGTCTTTCAGCCCGACATTGATTTTAATGTCGGTAAAAGTGTATTGTTCTTCCAAGATTGGTTTCCCGCCCTCTTCGGTGGGCCAAGAGTAGGCCGCGTAACGTAAGGGCACATTTAATTCGTCATCAATAAAGATTTTGGCCATGTGGAATTCAAAATGTTCTCTTTCTACAGGGTGTGAAATCTCGATCAACGTGCAATCCCGGGAGTTAATTTTGGCAAGCCGATTAATGGAAACGTCACATTCGTCGTGAGCGCGGTCGCGAGTCGCTTTTTCGATCATTCGTAGGACTAGTGTTTCGAAACCAATATCGGTCATTGGGTACCGATTGCCTCTCATTGCCAAGACGCCACTCGGCGCGAGGTTCAGTTGGATGTTTCGTCCAAACACATACTCATGGACGGTGAGCTTGTCTTTATTGCGATTTTTTTGCCAAATCACTTCTCGGCCGGCCATTGCCTTGGGGGCGAGGAACTTGACGTAAACACTCATGGGTGATTGGTCCATGTCGCTGGCAACCGAGTTGTGTCGAACTTTGATTTCGATTACTTCCTTGGGCATCAACTTGCCACCAATTCTCTCCTGTTTGTGGAGCACGGCTGTGTAGTCCTTGATCTGTTGGCGAGTGTAACTCAAACCAATACGGGCAACTTCGATCGCCGGGTCCATCGGGTGTGCGGCGGTTGCGGGTGAGTG
>JAZABE010000244.1:0-1156 GCA_036137535.1 Planctomycetota bacterium
TGGCCGCCGGATTGGATCACCGCATAAAAACGTGGTTTCCCTTTGCGGTCCATCCAATGAAGTTTGACATCCTGCTTGGTTTTATTAATAAAGTAACAGTCGAAGGATGAACCATCGGGTGTTGACACGGGAATGCTCTCAAGTCTTTTTTCCGGCACCCACGGAAGTTTGGGCAGTGACTTTACACTGGGAAGCTTTAACTTGGAAAAATGAGCCGGTACCAATTTCCGTAATTCCAGGATTCGATTTTCCTGGCTTTTCAGGGTTGCCAGGTTTGTCCACTCAAAGGGATCCTTCTTGATATCGTAGAGCTCTTCCTCACCATTTTGGTAACGGATATACCGGTAACGCTTAAGCGAGATGCCTACCGAACCTCCATCAGCCAGGAACGTGGTGGAATGGTGTGGCCAATTGGCATGTGGGTCCCGCAACAACGGAACAAGGCTGGGTGCCTTGGTTTGCGGACTCTTGGAGATTCCCGCCAATTCACTCAGCGTCCCAAAAAGACTCACAAGATTGACCGGTTGATCACAAACAGTCCCGGGGTTTGTCCCTTCTGCTAGTGAAGAAATTCCTCGGGGCACACGGATCATCAAGGGAACACGAGTACAAGCCCGCCAGGGTGAATATTTTTGCCAATGCTGTTTTTCACCGAGATGCCATCCATGGTCGCTCCATAAAATCACAATGGTGTTTCTCGCGTTTGGTCCCCGTTCCAGAGAATCAAGTACACGGCCAAGCATTTCGTCCGCGAAAGAAATAGACGCGAGATACCCCTGGATTGCGTTCTTCCACTGTCGGTTTTCCTGGATGTGTGCAAAGTACCGATTTGGTCCCCGCTTTTTCCCTTCCGGCGGCAAGTCATTCAAGTCACCAGCCGTATAGCCGGGTGGAAGTCGAATTTTTTCCAGTGGAAACCGATCAAAATATTTTTTCGGAACGAACCAGGGCTCGTGGGGCCGGTAAATTCCGCAAGCCAGAAAAAACGGTTGGTCATGGTCTCGTGACAGCACATCCACCCCATAGGACGTAACTTGAAAATCAGGATGGTCTTCGAGCGGATTGGTTGTGGGGCAGAATGCCATCTTGGTGGAATCTCCCTGCTGATAACCAAGCTCGGGAGCGTAGGTCAGTTTGATCTGGTTTTTTTGGTGAT
>JAZABE010000245.1:0-2100 GCA_036137535.1 Planctomycetota bacterium
AAATCACAGCGCCAGAAATATCTTTTTTCTCGATAAATGACTGGAGTTCAGGAGCAATCAAAGCGATTTTTTTCGCAGACATCCCGACCTGACCGGGTGATACCCTTGGCAGTTCAGAGACAGGCAAGGAAGGTTTTTGTCCAAAAACCACACTCGGTACTATCAGCAAAACAAGGGTCAACGCGTATTTCATCAATCTTCCTTCAATTTTTCGAGCAAATATTTTGCAGCCGTGAACTGTTGCATCCGGGATGGCACCCACAAACGAATCTTGAAACCAACCGATCCCGACCCTGGATCGTGGGATGCGAAACATCCGTGCCAACTAGTGTAAACCAATCGCCCTATTTGCCAACGCGTCCTGGCGTTCCCTTTCGGTATTTCATCGCCACCGACGTCCCGTGCTACCCGCGGTTTACCGCTTTCAACCCAAAATCTTGTCCGCGATTCCAACCCATTGATGATGAACCGCTTAAAATCAATTCAAGCCGTTTTTCATGAAGGTGGTGTTTACTTCTGTTAAACTCAGGTAACTTCGCAACATTTTTTGCCCGCGGGAAATTTAACCACTGGAAAATCTGCTGAAAAAATAGCGCCCAGGTTCACTTTGGCGATTCTCAAACACGAAAGGAACACACCATGCGAATGGTTCTACTGATTAGCATCGCCTGTCTTCTCAACGAGCAGACTTTGCCCGCGGAAGACGATGCGACCACATTAGTCAACAAGGTCATCGCCGCGGCGGGAGGTAAAGACAAACTGCTCAAACGTTTTCGCATGGTGGAACGGTACAGCAGTGGTCCGGAATTCAAGGCGCCGGGAACCCCGAGAACCTCGGTCGTGGAACCTCCCAATTACTGGTGGATCGGCACCCAAGAGCGGGGCAACGAACCGGCCAAAAGACCAACCTGGGCATGGACACTCGTAGCACTCACAGACAAAAAATCAAAAATTGCCTCCCTCCCCTCGGTCACTGAAAACGGGAAAATGTTGGATGGCCTGCAAATTACCGGATCAATCGATCCGCCGCTGGATATGTATTTTGATCCGAAAACCCACCATTTGATTCGCATTGATTGGCGCAACGATCTGTACCTTTTCCAGCAATGGAAAAAACACGACGGGACCATGTACCCATCCAAATGCACCCTCTACAAACGCAAAACCAGACAACCCTGGTTCCATCACGAAATCACAGAACTCCAACGCCTGGACAAACTTCCCCCGGACCTCAAGCGATTCCCGTAAACGAAAAACGAAGTGCCGGTGAAATCCAGGGCTAACGTCACAAACACGGCCAAGCAGAACCGTTTCCAACCGGTACACACTCTTGTTAAACTGGAGACCTTATTCGTGGCCGATCTTGAACCCAGAACCATGAAAACACTTTCGCTCTATTTGCTGATTCCGACCGTCGGATTGATAATTGGCTGCAAAGCCACGCGAGACCCAGCTACGAAAAACAACCGGGACAAGAAACCGCTTCCAATCTCAAGCCCCGGATCAACGGATTTATCCAGCGACTCTCATTCCACTGAAAAGAAGTTAGCGGAGGGACCTCGCCCGAAACTCAAAGACACAATTGGTGCCCGAAGCGAAACCGGTGAAGACATGGCTTTGCTAAAAGATTCGCTGGACGCGATAAACCGGGGTGAAATGCCGCTGGAAACGGTCGCTGAACCCCATACTCCACCGGAGATCCCAGAAAAACGTGACAACACGCCAACATGGACCTCCCGTCCAAACCAGCCTCAGAATGCCCTCATCGAGAAAAAGATCCGAACCGTCCTCGGACAAGAAAAAGAACTCACCGTGGCCGAATTGGAAAAAATCCAGGATCTCACCTTTGTTTTTCAGCTCAACGATGAAGGCCTCAAAGAGCTGGCCCAATTAAAACGGCTCCGGAGACTTTTGCTGGTCAAGCCCCGGTTTACTGACGACGGTCTGCACTACCTGGCGAGACTCCCCGACCTGCAAAGCCTGGTGATTAGCGGTGCCAAGATCACCGACCTGGGCCTCCAGCCTATCGCCAAGATCAAAAGTTTGCGAAACCTTGAACTGCTTGCTATGCCGATTACAGATCAAGGTCTCGCGGAATTA
>JAZABE010000246.1:0-1615 GCA_036137535.1 Planctomycetota bacterium
GGGCGTAAATGAATCCCCTGCGGATTACTCACCGTCACTTTTTTGTTGATTGGATTGCTCATTTCAGGGCCAATCAGGCAACTTGATTATTGTCTGCTTCCTCTAAAAGCTCGCCAATATCAGCAGCACTTTTGGATTGTTTGAGGAAGCGGCAAAAGGTTTCATCCCGCAATTGGCGTGAGATGTTTTCCAGCGCCCGGAGGTGGTCTCCAGGCCGATCAGGCGGAGAAATGAGTAAAAAGAAGAGCTGGACTTTTTCTCCATCAAGGCTTTGAAAATCGACACCATCGACACTGATGCCGACGGTACCAACGAGTTCTTCTACACTTTGATGTTTGGTGTGCGGAACGGCGATTCCTCGACCAATCCCGGTGCTACCCAGTTCTTCGCGTTTTAAAATGGCTTTGACAATGCCTTCCTGTTCTCCGGCATCAATTTTGCCGGATTCAACCAAAGCATCGACTAATTCGCGAATCACTCCTTCTTTGTCCGTTGCTTCAAGCTCAGCTCGAATTGCCTCGGACTTCACAAATTCAGAAAATTTCATCAGATTGTTCTCTTAAATATTATCCGCCCCGAAGCTCGGCTTCATGGCCTGCAGCGATTTCGGGACTCATTCGTTATCAAGTTATTCAAAGGGCTAGATTTCTTCATTTTTCGGGCCCTGAATAATCCATCTTAAGCAAAAAATGGATTTAGCAATATGCTGTCAAATTTTTAATGAACCGGCATTTTACTCGCCGGACCTCGTTTGAACAAATCCATAATCCCAATTGTCATTAACATAAAGCGAATGGCGTCTTTTCGAGAGTTAGGGATTCTTGTCACACGTTACTCGAATTGCATCAGTTGAAATGGGGTTAAAACCGTAATCCCCGTGGTTTGAAGCACCTTTTTCCATGCTTTTAACCCTTTTTGTCGTTTTGTGGCTGGAGCATCAGCACGAAAGAACTGGTCCTTGCCCGTTAGTGCATACAGTGATTGAATGGCGGCAACGCGGACCGCGAGATTCGAGTTTTCCAGTGATCTCACCAATAATTCAGCCCTTCCGCTTGCCAGTTCTTGATCCGTCGTGGTGGTTAACATCTGAAAAAAAAGTAGATCTTGTTTCGCGGTTTGGGGGTCAGGGGAGCTTGATTCTTCGAAAAATTTTCGCCCCAAATCAAATAAATGGGCGTCTGACAGGAGGTTTTGTCGGAAAGATCGCACAGCTTCTCTCCAGAACGGAGTGTTTTGTTCGTCCCTTAGAAAATTGACAAATGGCAGGAATCCTCCCAAAGCCACCGTTGACTTGACCGCGAAATTTCGGAGATAAGGCGATTGGGTCGACCGGGATTTTGAGAGTGCTATTTCCAACACCGGGTTTTCAAGGCTTAGGTCATAAAAGTCTTTTTTGGCCGATTGGGTCAGCTTGTCAATTTTTTGGGTCATGGAAACCGGCTTGGTTTTGAATTTCGTTTTTAAGTGATCACTTCCTGAGACTTTTATCATCTCCATGGGTTCAAGGAAAATTACTTTACCTCCGAAGCTAATGATGCCTTTCGCGTGTTCAGCAACAATTTGAACGACTGGTGCCAAGTGTTTTCGAGGGGGAGTCGAGTGGCTGACCACAGTG
>JAZABE010000247.1:0-2509 GCA_036137535.1 Planctomycetota bacterium
AACTAGAATCCATTTCGGGATTCCGGACCGACCTTTCAAGTGAAGAAATTAGGCAGCAAATTGACACGGTGGGGTGTGTGATCACCGGAGCCTCCCCCCAAATCGCACCGGCTGACCGAAAACTCTATGCCTTGCGGGATGTCACAGCCACGGTGGAGTCGATTCCCCTGATCACGGCAAGTATTCTCAGCAAAAAGCTTGCTGCAGGTTTGGAAGCATTGATTCTAGACGTCAAGGTGGGAAGTGGTGCCTTTATGAAAACAATGGAGCAAGCTACGGAACTGGCGAATTCACTGGTTCGAGTCGGGAATCAGTTGGGCATGAAAACAACCGCTCTCGTGACCGATATGAATCAAGTCTTGGGTTCATCCACAGGGAATGCGATCGAAATTGCTGAAGCGATTCGCATGCTAGAGGGAAGTGCCCCTAAAGATCTTGAGCACATCACCGTTGAGTTGGGTGCCTACCTGCTAAACATGATCCATGACGCGGGGCTGGAAGTTCACCGAAAGCAATTGTTGGCTACGATAAGTGACGGTTCCGCATTAGAAAAATTCAACGCGATGATTGCAGGGCAGGGCGGCTTAACCTTCAACTATGAGATTGCAGGTTCTTTTTCCATCGAGGCGAATCAAAGTGGATTTCTGGCCGCAATGGATGCCAGTAAAATCGGTTTTGCTATTATTGAACTTGGAGGGGGCCGGAAAAAAATGGGTGACCAACTGGATCTGGGAGTGGGGGTTGAACAACGGTTTCGGGTGGGGGATGAAATTTCAAAGGGGGACGCGGTATTCAGGATCGTGTCCAATGGCCCTTTTAAACCTCGAGAATTTCCACAAGCGATTAAGCTGCTGCAGGATTCTTTTACGATCGTTGAACGGCAGCCTGAAACGACAGAATTGATTCGCAAGGTCATTACGCCCTAACTAACTAAGGAACTGGAAAATGGTTAACGATCAATTAAGACGCCAACTCATTGAGTCTGCTGTGGCGGTCCGTGAACAGGCGCATGCCCCTTATTCCGGATTCAAGGTTGGAGCGGCATTGATTGCAGAAGAAGGTGCGATTTTTAGTGGTTGCAATATCGAGAATTCTTCTTTGGGATTGACGATCTGCGCTGAGCGGGTTGCAATTGGCGCTGCAATCTCGGCGGGAGCCAAGAAGTTTCAGGCAATCTGTGTGGTTTCTAAAAAAGGAGCCTCTCCTTGTGGCGCTTGCCGACAATTTATCAGCGAATTCGGTGATGATATTATCATTCTCGTTGTTGACGCCGATGGAAACGAAGTTAAAAAAGAAATCAAGCTCAAAGAACTTCTGCCGGATTCATTTTCCCTGTAAATTGCAGCTGCTCCTTTTGCGATAGCGATTCATCGCTTATCTTGTCGGTTTTATCTCTAAGGGCTTCGTGGCATGGACAAACAGCAGCAATTGGCACTTCTTCAAAAAGAACGTATCGTTGCGATACTACGTTCGGAGAAAAGCGATCAACTCGTCAGCGTTGCCGAAGCCTTGGTCGCTGGGGGAATTTCCATTTTGGAAATTACGTTCACCGTTCCCAATGCGTTACAGGTGATTGAGGCAGTCGCAGATCAACTGGGCGATAAAATACTGCTGGGTGCTGGGACGGTATTGGATAGTGAGATGGCTCAATCGGCAATGTCAGCGGGAGCCGAGTTCTTTGTTGCCCCGGGAACATCGGTTGAAGTGATCGAGACGTGTCGGCGAGCTGGGAAATGTGTTTTTCCTGGAGCGTTTACACCAACGGAAGTCATCAAGGCTTGGGATGCCGGGTGTGATGCAGTTAAGGTCTTCCCCTGTGATGTGGTGGGAGCACAACACATCAAGGCGCTCAAAGGTCCGTTGCCCCATATCCCCATGATTCCAACTGGCGGAGTGAACCGGGAAACCGCAAAAGGATTTCTGGACGCTGGTGCGCTTGCCGTCGGTGTTGGAAGTTCGCTCGCGCCCAAGGAGGCCGTTGCCAGCGGGGATTTCGAGACGATTGTGGAAAGTGCCAGGGCTTTTGTAAACGCACTCCAATGACTGAGCCCAGATGTTATTCAACGAAATGGCTTGGGTTTTAGAGTTGGGAGTTTCGGCACTTCAAAATGTGCTGACATTGCAGGTCCCAGTTTGATTTTGGCCCCGATTCGATTTTCCGCCGGGATTGCCTTCATTCCATTCATTTTGACTGCCAGCAAATTGGCAGAGGTCCAAAGGCCATTTTCGATCAAATTGTTCCAATCGATTTCAAACCGAACTTTGGTGTTGGCTTTGAAATTGGTCTGGTACAAAGGCGAATCCTGATCAGGGAAACAGCGGATTGCGGAATTCCTGTTTTTAAGATTGGTTTGCAGGAAAATTTGGAATTCCCCCAGTTTAGGAGTGTAGTCGGTCGTTCCAGTGTTGTTCACTTCAACGGAAAAAGTGTTTGCCTTGGTCTTTGAATACGTTGCAGTAATCTCCAGATTGAGTTTGTAGTCTTCATCGGTTTCCCATTTTGGTTTGT
>JAZABE010000248.1:0-1706 GCA_036137535.1 Planctomycetota bacterium
TGGGCACTTCGATATTCCATGG
The DNA here is from genome assembly GCA_036137535.1 of Planctomycetota bacterium. Lineage (GTDB taxonomy): Bacteria > Planctomycetota > Planctomycetia > Pirellulales > Pirellulaceae > JABAAE01. The sequence continues at coordinate 23 of JAZABE010000248.1, forward strand.
ACAAATGAATGCTGGAGCCCTCTTGTTGTCCCTCAATGGACCGCTTACTGCTGCTTTCCGGAATCGTCCCAGGTTGTGGAATTCGTTCACAGGGAACAACCGGTAAGTTTTTCTTCCTGCTGAAACGGGTGATAGTTCAAGAGCTTGATCTTGTACGGGGCGTGGATTTCGTACTCGATGCCACGCCAGCAGACACGGCGAATATACAGGCATTTTAGGAAACCCCAAAAGTAAACCGCTTGCATCAACGGAATGACCAGGAACAGGCGGAGGACTTTTCCCGCGGTCAGCCAACCCGTTTGTTGTCCCTGTTGTTTTGCATTTTGACCGATGGCGTGGTCCAACCGCAGCACCAAGAGAAAATAGAGGATCCAGTAAACGACCAGTGACGATAGCAGAATGCCCAAGGCCAACCAGTTACCCAAGAACAGGTTGAATAGGTTCAAAAGGAAGGCGACCGTGAGCACCAGCAGGGAAGCCAAGGCCTGGATTTGAATCGGGGCCCAAGATGGATGGTAGAGGCGACCATTGAGTAATTGTCTTGGCATCCAGTCACAGAACGATGCGAACGTTGTTTTTTCACGATTCAGGAGAATGATTTCCGGGTTGAAGTGGTACTTTTTATTGGCGGCAACAATCACCTCGTAGGACGCCGTATCTCCGTTAAAGGCGGTTCGATAACGGTTCAGCAACTGCGGATCCCTGGCAATGTCGCCACGGAGAGCCAGGCTTCCGCCCCAGGGATATTCAAAAAGAACCATTTGAGTCAGAGACCCTAGGTTCCAGGCGGAGCGACAAATGGACCCTAGCGAATTAGAGTGGGGTGTGTACCAGCGATTTCCACTGGTACCACCAATGTCCGGGTCTCGTACAAGGGGTTTGACTAATGATCTTAACCAACCGGGCCAAGTCACAGCATCTGCATCGACGAACACGACCAATTCAATCGTTGCATCGAGTTGTTCGATCATTTCGGCGTAGTTGAAGGTGACCATCGAGGCGGAGGAATTCGGTTTGTTAATGATCCGCTTGATGAGATTGGGAGGGTTCTTTTCACGGATGAGACGTTGCACATATTCATTGGCAGGATCATCCGCGTGGTCCAACGCGATGTGAATTTCGAAATCAGGGTAATCCTGCTCGACCAACCGGTACAGACACTCTTCCAAGAAAGGGTCCGCGCCTCTGAGCGACAACAGGACCGCGGTCTTGGGGCATTCGGGGTCAGTCAGTGGGGCGTGATGGCGGTCTTTTCCCGAAATGGATCGAATGACTCGTAGTGTTGGAATGGCTTGGAGGCAAGCTCCCGCTAGGATCAAAAGCGAAAGGGACAAGGCAAAAGTCAGCATTTCAGCACCTCGATCAATAAAGAGCTAGGTCCGTGCTCCCTGGGGTGAAAGAACGGTATACCTTATTGGTTTAATACTCGGTGGTCTGACCAATTAGCTCCATCGATTTTCAGGCAAATAAATGGTTTTACCGTCTGAATTTGTAATGCTGGAGTCAAAAGCCATGTTTCGCTTCATTGGAAATCGTTTTTTTGCCAATGACAGTTTTCCTGCAGATCCTAGCAGCTTGCAAATCCGGTTGATCTCAGCACCGCTATTGAAGAATAACGGCATTGCAGAAAATCAGCTGTAAGTCTTAGGCTGGGCCGATAGAAGCTAGGTTGATCCTCAAACGA
>JAZABE010000249.1:0-1246 GCA_036137535.1 Planctomycetota bacterium
CAGGATGAATGTGAATAATGCTAAACTTCGCAAGATGGTTATTGTAGCAGTCATTGCGTTACAAGACCTGAATATCAAAATGTCAAAGGAATCTAGAAAGAATACAGGGTTTAATTCAATTACTTCTCTTCCGAACCGGCCGGAGTTTCACCTTCTGCTCTTTGCTTAGCAGCCAGACGAAGTTTTTCCAATCGAGTCAATGGTTTGGCCATTGGCATCGGAGCGGGCATTGGTTTTGGCGCCTGAGCAACGGGCATCGGCATTGGTTTAGGAGGAGCATTTGGTGGTGGAGGTAGTGGTTTGTCGATCTGTAGTGTGGTTGCTGCAGTTCGAAAAACGATTGGTTCACCATTTTGCATGATTGTAATCCGGCAAAAGACATTGGTGTGCTTTCCAGCTGGACTTGTTTTGTCCGTCTGGATGTTAAATGTCAACTCTTCAGCAGCCTTGTCGAATTCCAGATTGGTTGTGGTAACCAGATTCGGAAGTCCAAGCAACTCAACTTTAGCATTGCCTTCAAAGGCAGTTGTTTGTGTGATTTTTCCGTAAAGCTGAGTTTCCTGGCCCTGCTCACAAGCCGCCCGCTCCAGTGCCAGTCCAACGTATGGAGCGGCTACGCTAAGTGTGGCAAGCTGGCTGGAAACCCAGGCGGTACCGTTTACGTTGGCAGACCCAAGAACGTAAATTGGCCACTCGCGAACCTGAGCGTTACCCGCTGCATTCAGTGGATAGACAGCTTCAGTTCCACCTGCAGGTACAACAACAGTTGAACGGGTTCCAATCCCTGGTGGTCGGAATGGGAACTGTAGGGTCACGGCTTCGTTAAACCCCTCTTTACGATGAATGAGAACCTTCAGAGACATTTCACCATTCTGAACGATCGGTACTTTAGGCTGGACGATTTCAAGGCTGAATGGTAATTCGTCCACAACGGCGACGGGTAGTTGTTCCACATCTTTGTAGACGTAAAGCGATTGACCTGGAGCGGCGACAATCAGGTCCGCTCGATTTTTGAAGTGCCCCACAATTCCGGTCGCGGGATCCACATGTTTGGCCTGGAACTTCATCAGTTTTCCTGCAATTGGAGCATCTGCAGCGGCTTCAAAGACAACAGGCATTACGCTCATGTTCGCAGGCATGGGGGGGGCGTGCATCGTAACGCCCTGTGGCAGATCATTCCCTTCAAGGGTAATGTCGCCACCAAAGTTTGACCTTGAAGCAGAGATTAGAGTTGCGTATTTACCAC
>JAZABE010000250.1:0-2038 GCA_036137535.1 Planctomycetota bacterium
GTTCGCAGCTTCTGGTGACGAAGGGGTATGGGCTGGGAGCCGTCAAGCTTCAATATCAAGGGGGGCAATTGACCACGGTTTGGAAGAACAACGCTGTATTGAAGACCAAGTTTACCAATGCCGTTTATCGCCAATCCTATGCATTTGCCTTGTCCGATGGCCGTTTGGAATGTGTCGACATCCGCAACGGAAAAACGGTCTGGAAAAGCAGGAAAAGTTATGGGCATGGGCAAATTCTTTTGTGTGGAAGTGAGCTCTTGGTGTTGGCCGAAAAAGGATACGTGGCATTAGTCAGGGCTTGGGGAGCCACGGAAGAACAAGGCGTGATTCGTGATCATGTTCAATTTACCAGTTTTCAGGCCCTTCAAGGGACCTCATGGAATACGATCGCGGTGCATGGAAACAAGTTACTGGTTCGCAATTCCAATGAAGCCGCCTGTTACGAAATGCCAATTCGGTACCGAGAGACCGATTAAGGAAACGCCATCGGTCGGCTTGCCGGATCGCCTTCGATGCGTTGATTAATGTCAGCTGCAATGTTTTGAGAGTTAATACGATGCAGAAATTTTTTTTCTTGATTGCGTTTGTTCTGGTCCAGATGTTTCTGTTGGGAGACCCGTCGGACTGCAGGGGGCAGCTGTCTCCCAGGGTCGGTCATGGACGAACGTCCATTTCAGTTAAGCCCAGTTCAAGTCAACCCGTCGGTGACGAAGAGGAAAAGAAATCATGGGTGATTCTTTTTGATGGGAATACGCTTCAGGGTTGGGAGGGGAACAAGAAATTTTTTCGGGTTGAAGATCGGTCGATTGTGGCTGGAAGCCTGAAGTCAAAAATCCCCCACAATGAGTTTTTGTGTACCCAAAAAAGCTATGATAATTTTGAATTACGCCTGAAAGCAAAACTGGTGGGCGCAGGCAAGAATGCTGGGATTCAATTTCGAAGTCAGCGGATTGCCAACCATCACGAAGTCATCGGTTATCAATGTGACATGGGACAGATGAAAGGGCATTCGATCTGGGGATACCTTTACGATGAATCGCGCAGGAGAAAATTCCTCGTTGAGGCAGATCCCGAAAAGACGGATCGAAATACAAAATTTGAGGATTGGAATGATCTCGTGGTCCGTTGCCAGGGACACCACGTGAAAATCTGGGTCAATGGGTTTCAAACAGTAGATTATCTTGAAAAAGACAGAAAAATTGCTAAGAGCGGAATCATCGGACTTCAAATCCATGGTGGTCCACCTGCGGAGGCGTGGTATCGAGACATCAAGATCAAACCACTCGACTGATCGCGAATTTCTAGCCCAGTTTTTATCTTATGAAATCCCAACCCCAGTTCATCTATTTTGATTTGGGCAATGTCCTCTTGAATTTTGATCATGAGATTGCCTGCCAAAATCTAGCCAAATTATGTGGCAAAGATTCGGGCATCATCAGACGCGCTCTTTTTGAATCAGGGCTTCAGGAAGACTATGAAGCAGGATTGCTGACAACCGAGGCCTTTCACGGACGGTTTTGTAATGATGTTGGTGTGAATCCCGGCCTGGAAGAAGCTTGTCAGGCGGCTAGCGCGATTTTTTCCGCGAATGAATCTGTTTTTGCTATCATCAGGCAGCTTTGGCGGGCCGGAAACCGACTGGGAATTTTGTCTAATACTTGCGACGTGCACTGGAACTACGTCATGGACGGAAGGTACCCCATCCTCAATGAATGTTTCGAGGTTTACGTTTTGAGTTTTGCAGAAAAATGCTCAAAGCCTTTTCGTCAGATCTACGAAAAGGCGGTTCAGAAAACAGGATTAACCCCGTCAGAAGTCTTTTTTGTGGATGATCGTCTGGAAAACGTGAAAATGGCAAAGGTCATCGGGATAGATTCAATCCAATATCAGGGAGCACTAGGGCTCAAAAAAGAACTTCTCGACCGCAATTTGCCGGTCGGCGATTGAAATCGATTGGGTCGGGGCGATTTCGTGGCGGTTGAGGAAATGATTTGGTCCCGAATGAAGTAAATTTCTAGCAAGTTGGCCTTTCAACGCT
>JAZABE010000251.1:0-6364 GCA_036137535.1 Planctomycetota bacterium
GGATTGATCCAGTGGGTAGTGTTTTTCCGAAGGGATGTGGTCGCACCATTGACCGATACCTTCAGGAATGTTTTTGCTGCGGGGGATTTTTGAAACGTTGATCCGGGCAGGGTGGTTCTCGTAAAAATTGACACAGCTGCTAGGGGCATGAATGATGGTTGCGCCACCGTTGCGCATTTGTTCCAGCAGCCGGTTCATGCGTGGCGCCATCTCCTTGACCCGTTTCACTGCATTGAGACAGTGATGAGCATCCCACATATCACAGACAATAACGGCCGTTTTTTGAGTTTGCCATGTTTCGGTTTGGATTCGAGGAAGGGAATCGGGGACCCGCCTTTTTTGAATCTGGAAGTCATCCGCAAAAGACCAATGGGCAACCAGGAATAATCCGATAGTGCTAATCAACGTTTTGTTCATGACTTGAGATTTCAATAACGTGGCAGATGGGTTTGTTTTATTTTACGGCAAAACCAACGCAATTTGAATCTGCAGATGGCGCATTACAAACTCGGTTTTGGAGTCTACGATACCGATTGATCTATTCGGGCGCAGTGGCAGATGGGTCAGCGAGATTCCATCGCTGAATGAGCCGGGAGCGAATAATATTGCCAAATTTTTGTTGAGACCGGCTGCCCCGGTACATTTTGATCGCTTGCGGGTATTGGAAAAGCGCTTCTTCGGTGCGCGCGAGATTGTAGCTGGTTAAATCTGTCCATTTGTTGGTGTTGTCAAAACGGGGGATCTGCTCCAACCAGTTTTTGGCATTGGCGAAATCGCCGGTTTCAAAATTGGTGATTGCCAACCAGACCACGGCGTCCGTGCGAATCAACTTCATGGCGGCCTCAAAAATCGATTTAAAACGGGATAGCTCTTGGTCTGACATGTTGGTGTTGGATTGTGCCGAAAGTCCCATGATGGCCAGCCAATCGTCATCCGTGAGGATTTCACCAATCCGGTTGTCATCCAGAGTCAATGTGACAAACATTTGGGCTGCGTCCTGCGTATCGCGACCCACGTCAAGGTCTTCACTGAGCTTGCGGGCGCCGAGCGTCATTTTGCCGTTTTTCATGTCAGATTCGTAGACTCCCAAAAGAAATCGGTGACGCGCTTCGGATAATAGGTACACCGTGACCTGAACCGATTCAAGTTGGCGCCCTGACTTGAGGCTTTGGGTTTGCGAGTCGACTTGATTTTTGCGAACGATCTTCTTGATGGGAATCCGGATTTTGAAGTATTCCTGTTCGAGGTAATTCTTGATCAGCGCTTTTTCTTTTCCACGCGTGATGGCTTCTTCAAAAGTATTTCGGTATTGCGAATTTTGGAATGGAATAGGGGAGAGTGAGATGGCATGGAACTGTTTTTTTTCAAGAATCGATTTCAGGCGAGTCGGGGCATAGGTGATTATGGCTTTGTAATCTCCGACCAGTTTAGGTTCCAGTAATTCCATTTTGCGAGACATGGATTCCGGTGATGCGTCGATCCAGGCGATGACTTTGTCGAGTTGTGCAGGTTGGATTCGGTAGTCAGGGTTAGCATCGATAGATTCGGAGAGTTTGTATTTCAGCTGGGTTAGGATTGAACGATCAGCTTGAACCTCTTGGTAAGTTGCAATTCTGCGATAGTCCTTTCCAGGTAAAGGCAGGCCCATTTCGAGATCGAACAGGAGAAGTTGCTCTCCGATCAAAACACCGACGACCCAGGGGACTCGCTTGGTTTCGTCGTTACGGTCAATCACGTTCAGCATGACGGTTTCGATACCAATTTGACGACACAGAATCATAAATGCTCTGGACTTTTGCCAGGTATCACCTTTACCCGTTAGCAAAACTTGGCCGGGTGTCTTGGTGTAACCGGGACCTTCGACACCATCACGAGGCGCGTTGCCTGTTGGGACATCGACGTAGTCTTTTGCTTTTTGGACTATGGCATCGCCCTCGTACTCAACTCCCATTTCGTCGAGTTGGATATTGCGAACGGTCCAGTCAAAAATCAGGCAAGCCCGGGTTAATTGTTCTGTTTGCTCCTCAGTAAGTTTCGGGTAGAGACTCTGGAGAGCTTGCAGTAACGGTTCAGCGGAACTGCGAATGGCCACGATTTTTTCTTTGGGAAGGCCATCGCAGGCGGCCGCAATAAGGTATTGGTAAGTTCCCGGAGATGGGAAACCCACGACCCGGTCAGCGATTGATTTTGCCCAGATCGACTGCTGCAGGTAGTCGGCATCGCCGACGGAAAACTCAATTTTGTCGATATCCTGTACTGATTGCATCTGCTTGAAATTGTCGGGAATCGAATTGATCATTGGATCCGATTTCCAATCGTCTGAGACGCTGATTGAACGAGCCCATGTATTCAGGTTCTCGACCATTCGCTCCTTGAAGCCTTTTTCTTCATACCGCTCTATGGCGAGTGTGTATTCCAGGGCAGATTTAACGAAATTGCTGTTTTCATCCAGGGCGCGTTTGACGCCAGCAGAACTACCGGAAGCGCCGGACTTTCGCCGACTGGAGCAGCCGGATGACAAGCTGATCATCAGCAGGACTAAAAGGCTAATCACAAAGTAGTGTCGGAAAGAAAGAAAACGCATTTTGGATTTTGACTCAGGTTAGTTTTGCCATCCCAGGATGGTTTCTCGAAGTTGGACGAGTTTCGACAGCGTGGAGTCGATCTTGTCCAAGGGTATCATGTTGGCGCCGTCACTGGGTGACTGATCTGGATCCGGGTGAGTTTCCATGAAGATAGCGTCCGCCCCAATTGCAACTGCGGCCCGGGCCAGAGGGTCGACCATTTCTCGGTTGCCTCCGGTCGCATGACCGAGTCCTCCCGGTTGTTGTACGCTATGGGTTGCATCAAAGACTACTGGGGCTCCGATTTCTTGCATTTGCGGAATGGCTCGCATATCGTTGACCAAATTGCCGTAGCCGAAGAAAGTTCCCCGCTCGCAAAGTAGTACGTTGCGATTACCGGTTTCGACTATTTTTTGGGCAACGTTCTTCATGTCTGGAGGCGACATGAATTGACCCTTTTTGACATTGACGACTTTGCCGGTTGTTGCTGCAGCAACAATCAGGTCGGTTTGTCGAGCTAAAAAGGCGGGAATTTGCAGGACGCTGCAAACTTCGGCAACTGGTTCGGCTTGTCCCGGTTGATGAATATCTGTGGTGACTTCAATTCCGAGCCGGGCTTTCACTTTTTCCAAAATGGCGAGTCCTTGATCCAAGCCTAAGCCCCGGAATGCCGTGCCGCTTGTTCGATTCGCCTTGTCAAAAGAGGCTTTGAAGAGGTAGCCACACCCTAGCTGGTTACACCGCTGGAGCAAGGTTTCACCAATTTGAAGCGTGACGTCCTCGTCTTCGATGACACAGGGGCCTCCGATCAACAATAGGGGACACCCTTGCCCACACCCGTATTCTCCGATTTTGACTGGGTTATTCATGTTGGACCGAGGGATTCATGCAGAGAAATTCAGGCAACCGAGGCGTTGTTTCAAAATAATCAGTTTGCACAGCTGATTGTATGAGAATGAAACATTCTAGGGATCTTGGCAAGGTCAGCAGAATTTGGATGGAATCGACTTAAACTAATTGTATCAAAGGGTTTGCGGTTATTTTAAGCTGGTTTTTCAGTTTGGCACACCTCTTGCTTTATATGGAACTGTTCCAAAAAGCTGGCCCGTGAGGACTCTGGCGAAAATTCAAGTGAAATGTTGCCTTGCCCCTTTGGTCATTTCGCTCATCCGTCGTAATGGGTGCGTCGGAGCCTCACTTTAGCCAGCGTCTTGTCTTTACGGCTTCTCAAAACGGCCTGGTATAGGGCATTTTCCCCAAACAGTTTCTCGAACACGACTATTTTGAAGCTTCCCTGGCATTCGCATGGAAATCGAGGTCGATTGATCCTAGGAATTTCGGCGGGCCGGTGATACGATGAGATCTGGAATTCGTCAGGAGCCAACGGCTCCTCGGGTTCATGGGATTTGCGGCCGCTTGCAGCCTCTCAACTGCTAAAGAGCCCGAGATTTTTCTCGCACTCATTCTTTACTGTTGAATTTGCGCGACGTCCCTGCCGTCGTTTTCATACCCGGCGATCCCTGAGTCATTTAATCAGGATTCAGCGTTAATCGAAAGAAAACGTTGCCGTAGGTAAGCAGATGTCCAGCCCTAAAAATCAAGTTCCTCACGGAATTTCTACAACTTCAATTCACGCTGGCGCGGAAGGTGAAAAACCGAGCCACGCAATCACCGATCCAATTGTCTGCGCTTCGACTTATACCTTTCGAGATACCCAGTCGGTGTTGGACTATATCCAACTGAAACAACAACGGGGTGAATACGGTCGCTATGGAAGCCCAAACGAATGGGTTGTCGAAAAAAAACTTGCGGCCTTGGAGAATGGGGAAGAGGCTATTGTCTATTCAAGCGGTATGGCTGCGATGGTTGGTTTGTTGATGAGCAAGCTCAACTCGGGTGATGAAGTTGTTTTTTTTGACGAGTGCTATCATCGAAGTCGAGAGTTCTGCACCAAGCATTTATCCCGTTTGGGTGTGGTGACCCGGCAGGTGAAAGCGTGTGACTATGAAGCAATGGAAGCCGCCATCAATCCGAAGACGAAGCTTCTGGTGAGTGAGTCGCCTACAAACCCTCACTTAAGCATTGTCGATCTCGATCGTTTTGCCGCAATTGGTAAACGTCATGGGGTCGACACGTTAATTGACGCAACGTTAGCAACCCCTTTTAATGTTCGTCCGCTTGATTTCGGTGTGAGTTATGTACTTCATTCGGCGACAAAATACCTTGGTGGTCACAATGATCTTTTGGCAGGTGTCCTGATTGGTTCGAAATCAGGGTTAGAGGCAGTGAGGAATTTACGGGGCATTATGGGGTCCATCAATTCCCCTCATAACTTGTACCTGTTGGAACGCGGACTCAAGACCTTTGAATTGCGGATGCAGCGACACAATGAAAATGGTCTCGCCATTGCCCGGTTTCTGGAACAGCATCCCAGGGTTAGCCGGGTGCTTTACCCGGGACTGGAATCGCATAGTTACTTTGAGTTGGCGAATGATACGATGAAGGGTTTTGGTGGTCTTGTGACCTTTGAAATCAAGGATGCTGGTTGGAAGGAGACTGCGGCAGTTGTCGATGCTGCACGCATTCCAAAAATCGCTCCGAGTCTCGGTGGGGTAGAATCCTTGATCGAGCAGCCGTTGGTCATGAGCTATTTTGAATGCACTCCGGAACAGCGGAAAGAATTTGGGATCACGGATAACATGATCAGGATTTCCTGTGGAATTGAGAATACTGAAGACCTGGTTGAAGATATTAGCCAGGCGTTGAATGCCCGTGGGGAAGAACTTTCATGACTGCTGCCCCACAGCGATTTAAGTCAGTTTTTAGTTGAAACAGTAAAAAACGGTGGTGGAGACTGTCTCAAAGAAACCGGGGCGAATCTCCTCGCCTCCTGAAAGAACGTAGTGGAAAATGAAATTTAGAACCCGTTGTGTGCACGTCGGAAACGAAAAAGATCCTCAGACCGGTGCGGTCGTACCACCTATTTATTGCGCTTCAACATTCGTCCAACCGGGGGCGGGTGATTTTGGGGAATTTGATTATTCACGAACTGGGAATCCTACGCGCAGGAACTTGGAAACCTACATTGCCAACCTGGAAAACGGGGTCGGGGCATTGGCATTCTCGAGCGGAATGGCAGCTACCCATTGTGCGCTCATGGCGCTCAGAAGTGGAGATCACGTTGTTGCTGGAACTGACATTTATGGGGGAACCTACCGGTTGCTTCACCAAGTTTGTCACAAATCGGGTGTAGAGGTCTCACTCGCAGACTCAACTCGTTTGGAAAACTTGGAACGAGTAATTCGACCGGAAACGAGAATGCTGTGGTTGGAAAGCCCCGGAAATCCTTTGATGTCCATTTCGGACATTCGGGCATGTGCCCAATGGGGAAAATCCAAAGGTTTGCTGGTGGGAATTGACAACACCCTCGCGACTCCGGTTTTAACCAAACCGCTCGATCTGGGGGTTGATATTGTGCAACATTCGGCAACGAAGTATCTCGGTGGGCATAGCGACGCGCTGGGAGGAATTCTGGTTTTTAGCGATCAAAAGCTTTTCGACGAAATGCATTTCTTGCAGAATGCCACGGGTGCCGTGATGAGTCCCTGGGATGCTTTCTTGATCTCAAGGGGAATTAAAACTCTTGAATTACGTGTCCGTCAACATTGTGAAAATGCAAAACAGGTTGCTGATTTTCTTCAGGGCCATCCCAGCGTGAAAACCGTTTATTACCCGGGACTGGATTCGCACCCTGGAAAGTCCATTGCAGAAAGCCAGATGAATGGGCGATTCGGAGGGAT
>JAZABE010000252.1:0-4279 GCA_036137535.1 Planctomycetota bacterium
TGACAACGTTTTTAAAGGATATTTTGGTCAGCCGTCCTTGACGTAGAAATCGTTTTCAGGGGAATGGTTTGCGACCGGTGATATAGCCTACCTAGACGAGGATGAAGAGCTTTGGATTGTCGATCGCATGAAAGAAGTCATCAATCGGGGGGGTTACAGTATCTACCCGCGAGAAATCGAAAAAACAATTGCAACGTTGGATTTTATCGCGGAGGCAGCGGTTTTTGGTTACCCAGATGAGAGGTTTGGCGAAGAAATCAAAGCGGTGGTTTCATTGAAAAACACGCTTTCGACGCAGTCTCGAAGCCAGCTGGTTGTCGTTGAAGAGATCAAGCTGATTTGCCGAAAAAAATTAGCCGCCTACAAGTGTCCGGCAATCATTGAGATAATGGATGATCTTCCCCGCGGATCGACGGGAAAGATTGACAGGCAAAAATTGCGCGACCGTTAATTAAGTTTAGGCGTTATCCTTTGAGATGTTAGTCAAACCAGTAATAGAAAACGGTGTGGGGATCATTGTGATTGAGAACCCCCCGGTCAATGCACTCACACCCGGGGTGGTATCAGGAATTGAGGCATCGATAGATGTTTTTGAGGCCTCCGGGGAAGTCCGTGCAATTGTTTTGACGGCGGTCGGGAGGACTTTTGTGGCTGGTGCCGATATTCGCCGTTTTCAGGAGATGATTGAAGCGGGTGAATGGGATCAGGGTGCCGGACTTTATGAATTAACTAGTCGTATCGAAGGCTGCCGAAAACCAGTGGTCTGTGCACTTTTTGGGACCACCCTGGGGGGAGGGTTGGAGCTGGCGATGGCTTGCCATTACCGTATTGCGTCCATGGAATCAAAAATTGGACAGCCCGAAGTGAAACTGGGATTGATCCCCGGTGCAGGGGGAACTCAACGACTGCCTCGACTGTGTGGCCTGACGAAGGCTGCTGAGATTTGTGCTCTCGGGAATTTGTTGTCCGTGGAAGAGGCACAGGTACTTGGCATCATTGATGAAATTACGCATGAAGATTTGCGCACGGCCTCCATTGAGTTTGCTTTGCGGGTGTCCAATCAAGTTCCGAGAAGAACGTGCGATCTTGAAGATCAACTCGGATACGATGCCGAGGTTCAAGCGGAACTCCGTAATATTCGTCGCCAGTCCAAAGAGCGTTACCAGGGTGCAACGGCAGGTGTTCTGGCGGTCGACGCGGTGGAAAAGGCTGCAGAGCTTTCTTTTGAAGATGGTTTGGCCATCGAGCACGACTTGTTCGTCAAGGCCCTTTCGTCCGGTGACGCAAGAACCTTGATTTACCTGTTTTTTGCCGAAAGGGAAGCTGTCAAAGTTCCCCAGGTTTTGCCCACGGACCCTTTTCAAACTGCGGAAGTGATCGGTTTTCCAAAACTCTATTCGGAAGATGTTCACCTGCTCGAAGTTGTGCTCAGGGCTGAAATTCCCACCAAGATGGTAAGGGAATCTAACGCATTGGCCGGGATGCTGGATTTTCTCTGTGTGCGAGACGTGACCGATATTCAATGGTTTTCTGAAGACTTGTTTGACATTGCTCCTGTGGTGGTGCTTACCTCGGAGAATTTCAGTCTGAAACCCTTCGTTGAAGCGGGGTGGGATCCGGGAAAATTGATTGGGCTCAGATTTTGGCCTGACCTAGGGGGATTTTGCGAAATTGGAATTTCCGCCCAGACCAGTGCCTATGTGATTCACTCGCTGGTCCGGCTGCTAAAACAAATGGGTTGCCCCTATGTCCTGGAAAAGCCATCGCCATTTTATGCCTCCAGTCGGATTCGAGAACATCGATTTGATGATTCGGATTTCAAGATTGAAGCCTGGAAGCTCGTCAACGATGACGTCCTTGCCCGCACCAGTGACGTAGACCTGATTCAATTTCATTGTTTTGGAAAACCGCGTCATCAATGCAATGTTGGGCTTGATCCGAAAATTCAATCCTGATCTTCAAGCACCCGGTTCAGTTGTTGCCTTGAATGCGGTGGGTTTACCAGCACTGTGACCGGTTGGCCAGCAGTTTTCCTGATGGCCTTTTACTTTTCTTTTTGGGTTTATCCCTGTATTGTTGTGGTTGTGGGGCAGCTTCAATCGAAATTAATTTCCAAATCAGGATTGATTTTTCGAGTTTTTTTGTACGGTTCCTGTCAAAACCCGATACAGATGGGACAATAAAACCCAAGTCCAAGAAGGGCTCTAACCTGATTGGTAGTTGTGCCAATCCTTTTAGGGTGATGGCATTGGTGGATTGGGATTGAGAGCCACGCTGGGTCCGCCGAGGGATTCCCGACTTTCCCAAGATCCTTGGACGCGAATTCGCTTCGTCAACAAAGAAAGAAATGATGAAATCCAATTTTTTATATTTGATCCTTTTTGCTTTCGGGCTGGCAAACGTCGCTAGTGCCCAAATGGGGAAAATAGACACATCGCACATTTCCGATAAATCGTTTTGTGTCGTTCGCCTCGATGTCAAGCGAATCCTCTCGCAGGTCAAGAACCCAAAGAAAATATTGAAGACTTTCGCAGAAGAGTTGAGAAGGGACGCGAAAATTGATTTTTTCTCAATAAACTGTATGACCTTTCAGTTTGGAGATACTGATATCTGGGATGGTGCGCCGAGTTTCGCGTTGACAATGGAGTTTGCAAAAGACATCGACCAGGAGTCAATTATTGAAACGGTTTCACGCGGGGCAGATTACCGTGAAGTGACTCAAAACGGGAAGAAATATTTGAAACCCGAAACGGAAGACGAGCCTTATTTTTATTTTCAGAGCAAAAGAAAATTTACCTTGGCAACACCAGGTGCCATCAAGGCCATTTTAGTGTCGGGTGGGGGTATGGGAGATATAGCATCCAGGATCAAATCGACTCCACCAGGATCGGAGTTTTTGGCCGTATTTCAGAAAACAGAAAAATTTGAAGATTCGGTCACGGATGTTTATAGAGAATTTGGTGCTTTGGTAAACGTTCTGGATTTGGAACAATTGCTGGAAAAAGCTCACACCGGTTTGGCCTTCATGAACTTGACATCTGGAAAGCCGTTGTATCTCCAGTTAACTGTTGATTCCGAGCAATCGGCTGAGTCTTTGAAAACTGACTTGAAATCATTGATGACTTTGGGGAAATCATCTCTGCCCGCCGCAAAAGCACTTCTCAAGATGGAAATGAAAAAACTGAATGATGCCGGTCTAGGAGAGAAAGGCGACCAGCTTTCGAATGCCGGGAAGTGGGCCTTGGGTGTAGGTCTTTACAGCTTGGACCTCGCCGAAAAAATTCTTGCTGCAGCGACCTGTCAAACCAAGGGTAAAATGGTTTGGGTCGAAGTCAAGCACATGGGCGGTCTCAAGGAAATCGCTGACTTGGCAGCGAGCGGATTGGCGCTCCTGTTTAACGAGCGGTTCCAAGACGGCGAAGAGGAATAAGCTGAAGCAGCTCGAATTAAGGCGAAAATTGATCGTTGCCACTTGAAATCGATCGGTAAAGTTGACCACTGAACCGGTTCTGCAGGCTTTTGAAATCGAGCGCCCTGTGATACCTGTTGGTTGAATTTAAAACCGAGAAGGCCGTAGGTGCCCTGACAAAAAAAGTGCCTGGGAGTCAGTAATTTGGCTGGGTCGGAAATCGTTTCACACATCCAGCCTGCATCAATTGTCGTTGTCGAGACTTTGCCAGCAGTACCAACTGGCGACAGTCTGATAGGGGTCCCATTGTTGGGCGATTTCTAAAAAGGCTTCTTTTTTACACCCTGTTTTCAGTTGGTAAATCTTGCGCATTGCATTTTGCAAGCCAAGATCGTCAGCAGGGAAGACATTGAGTCTGCCCAAGGAGAACATCAAAAACATCTGGGCAGTCCAACGGCCGATTCCCTTGACGGTGGTCAGCTCAGAGATAATTTGTTCGTTGCTTAATTTGTTGAGTCCGTTCAAGTTGATCGTCCCTTCCATCGTCTTTTGAGCCAAATCCAAGAGGTAACTCGCTTTTTGTCGACTGACTCCCGCACATCTGAGTTCGTCAACGCTTTGGATGGCCAAGGATTCGGCCTCAAAAGAGGTTGTACCGAGACGATCAAGCAATCGAGTGCGAATGGTTTTCGCTGCAGCAACCGAGATTTGCTGGGACAGGACAGAATTGACTAGTGTTGCAAATTTGTCACGTCTCAATTTTTGTGTAAATGGGCCAATCTTTTTGATGAGCTTTTTCATGGCCGGGTCGGTTTTTCGTAAATGGATCAACGCGGACTTGATGTGTTGGGCAGAAAAGGGCATAGCGGG
>JAZABE010000253.1:0-7001 GCA_036137535.1 Planctomycetota bacterium
ACAACGTTTGCAAACCGAAGGTGTAAACGTGCTTTTGGCGTGGTTTTGATTGACCCCCTCGAGGACAGGACCGACCAGGTCGAGGCAGCGATCCCAGAATTAATGCAATTCCTCTCTGCGGAAATCAAACGACTCAAATTTGACCTGAAAGAATTTCAGCGAATCCTCTTCAATACCAAAATCTACCAACGAGAAGCGACTTTTGAACCGCTGAACCCGACAGTCCACTATGATTTTACAGGACCGCTTCTTCGGCGGATGACCGCGGAACAGGTGTGGGACTCTCTTTTAACGCTTACCATTGTCCGACCTGACGAATTGCTTCGCCCCGACGATTCAGAATACCTGGCAACCATTAAAATCAAACCGGGAACGACTGCGGAAATGCTGCAGCAACAGGCCATCAAGCATGACCTGGTCAACAAGGCCGATCGTACTCGCGAACGAGAATACATGTACAAGGGGCGGGTCCTTCGACGGTCTTCGGAAATGCCGCAACCCCTTCCCGACAGTCATTTCTTGCGACAGTTTGGACAGAGCGATCGCAAGATCGTGGAAAACAGCACCGAGGAGGGGACGGTTCCGCAGTTGCTGGCCCTGTTCAACGGCCCGGTGACACACATGATGCTTGAAGAAGGTTCCGTCATTTACGATGAGTTGGTTTCCACCAACGATAAACAAAAAGTAGATTTGATTTTTTACAGTCTCTTGAGTCGAGCTCCGTCTTCCGCGGAACGGGCGACGGCGATCAAAGAGATCCGTGAGAGCGGGCGGGCCGGTTATGGCAACGTCATCTGGGCGTTACTAAACACCCGCGAATTCCTGTTCATCCAGTAACCCGCGCAGGGACTACCCTTTAACTTCAAAATCCGCGATTTGCCTTAACATTTACTCCTTTGAATTCTGGATACACTCATGTTTGATGAGATCACACGCCGCTCGCTGATGGAAAAAGTTGCGAAGACCTGTTTCGGCGTCAGCATCCTACCGTACAGCAACCTGTTGGCTGCCAACCAGGTTGTTCAGGAAAAGAAAGCCAAGGCTGTGATTTATCTTTTCATGACCGGTGCCATGAGCCAGATCGATACCTTTGACCCCAAACCCGACAGTGATGTCCAGGGTGAAACGGGCGTGATTCGAACTCAATTACCCAGTGTTCAATTTGGTGAAAGCCTCAAAGGACTGGCATCCATTGCTGACCAACTGGCGGTGGTCCGGTCCATGTACACCGAAACCGGCGTCCATGAAAACGCCCAATACATGATGAAAACCAACTACAAAAAAATAGCAACGACATCCCATCCTGCTCTTGGCCCCTGGATGCAGAAACTCAACCCAGCGCCGCCCCGCGACATCCCTCCCTCGGTCAGCATCGGGCAAAGCGTTGGTCCGGGCTACCTGGGCGCCAATTTCGCTCCTCTCCCTATTGGTGATCCAAAGCTTGGCTTACAAAACACCAAGTCACCTGGTTACCTTTCGGACAAAAATTTCAAAAAACGGATGTCGCTTTCGCGAACTTTTGACAAGAAATTCCGCATGAAATCCCGGCAATCGGAAAAAGTCAATGGATACGACGACATCTATCGTGATGCGCTTCGGCTACTTAAAAGTGATGATCTAAAAGCATTTGATTTGAAAAATGAGACCGAAAAAGTCCGCAAGGCCTACGGTGAGAATGCTTTCGGCAATGGTTGCCTGCTGGCCAGGCGGTTGGTTCAGAAAGGCGTTCGTTTTATCGAAGTGAATTTCGGGGGCTGGGACCTGCACAACTACCTATTCCGAGATCTCCCTGAAAAAGCCGAAACCTTTGACCAAGCCACCACGGCACTCATCAAGGACCTTGCTAGCAGGCGACTCCTCGACGACGTTCTCGTTGTCATCGGTACCGAGTTTGGCCGAAAACCGACAATCAACCAGAACTATGGTCGTGACCATCACCCGACTTGCTTTTCCAGTGTACTCGCAGGGGGAGGAATCAACACCGGGCAGGTTTATGGGCAAACCGATGAAGACTCAGCCAACATTGAGGACAACCAAGTCTCAGTCCAGGACTTCTACGCTACCATTGCCTCTGCACTTGGATTGCCTCTCGACAAGGAAATTGTCTCGCCTGATGGACGACCCTTTACCATTGCCAATGGAGGAGAACCGGTAAAAGAGTTACTGCTGGCTTAGCCAGCCTGAAGCCTGGGTCCTCTAAACCGGCTACTGCCAACGGAAACGATGCTCGTCTAGGCCCAAGCACTGGTCTTTTAAGCTCGGCCTTTGCCACCCTTGCCTGGTCCACCCTTGCCTGGTCCACCCTTGCCTGGTCCACCCTTGCCTGGTCCACCTTTGCCTGGTCCACCTTTGCCTGGTCCACCTTTGCCTGGTCCACCCTTGCCACCTTGGCCCGGATCGCCGGGTCCCTGCTGAGGTCCACCGAATCCTCCCGGACCTCGCCCGGGTTGCATTCGCCCTGGCTGTTGGCCTCGTCCCTGCTGAATACGTCCCTGCTGCTGACCTCGTCCTGGTTGCATTCGTCCCTGCTGCATCCGCTCCTGTTGCATTTGAGTAAACAGCGCAAAAAGCTCTCTGGCATCCAATGCTTGATCCCCGTTCCTATCGAACATCGTGATCATTCGTTGGACCATGGTCTCCAGACCGCCCGGCCCTCCTCGTTGACCCGGTTGCCGATTACCACCTGGCCCCAAACCATTCCGACCTTTCCCTGGGCCGCCGGGCTGAGCAAAAGCCGTCACCGCGCACAACAACACCGTTAGAAACGTTGCAGAAAACCCAATTTTCTTGGAACGGTTGCTCATCTTTTACACCTCGTTAAAAATTTATAATGCCGCAGTTCATTGGGGAAAACCAACTAGGCCTCCCTTGAACCTACAATCCACTTTTCAGCAATCATCCGTTTCGTTGCTAGGAGATCTCCCCAATTCAACCACTATAGTGACTCCAGCAAAACGCGCCAAATCTAACGACGACCGGCTCGGCGACAGCTTCCCGACTAAAAGGGGTCTCCTTGATCGCTGGCGACAATGCCCCCTGCATTGTAATCGTCGAATTCATCAAATCGGTCAGGAGCACGATCCTCAAACCGCGTGAACTCTTTTTTCCACAACAGGTCGATGTCACCAGTGGGTCCATTTCGCTGCTTTTCGACAAAAATCTGGGCTTGTCCGGCCACGGCTTCCTGTTCTTCCCCACGAACATAATATTCTTCCCGGTGGACAAACATCACGACATCCGCATCCTGCTCGATCGCCCCAGATTCCCTCAAATGACTCAGACGGGGTCGATGGTCACGAGCATCTTCAGCTTGGCGATTTAACTGTGAAAGACAAAGTACCGGAACTTTTAATTCACGAGCAAGCCCTTTGAGTCGGCGTGCAATCTTGGCAACCTGTTCCTGTCTTGGGTCTTTTGAGTTATCCGGCTCAATCAATTGGAGGTAGTCAACGACGATCAAGCCCAAGCCATTTTCTTTTCTTTGAATTCGCCTGGCAGCGGCCGCAATTTCAGAAACGGTTCGACTGGGCGCATCATCGACAAAAAAAGGACACTTACTCAACTCACCTGCATTTTTGACGAGCCGCTTTCGATCATCAGACTGAATGGTGCCATTTCTCAAACGATGCCCGTTCACTCTTGCAACCGAACACAGCATCCGTTCAATCAATTCAATCGACGACATTTCCAAGCTGACAAACAGTACCGGAGAACGCTCCTGCATGGCAACGTATTCCCCAATATTCATGGCCAGAGCCGTTTTCCCCATACTTGGACGAGCTGCCAAAATAATCAGTTCACTGGCGTGAAGACCACCAGTCATCTGGTCAAAATCACTGAATCCCGTTGCGATAATACCGGAGGTCTGCTCACCCCTGAGCCGGGCTTCAATCCGGTCAATCGCCTCGTGAAGAATCTCTTTAACGGGTTGAATCGTAGAAGACGAACGGTTGTTCAGGATGGAAAATATTTTCTGTTCCGCCTGCCCCAACGCTTCCTTCGCGCCAGCTCCTTCGTCATAAGCCGTTTGCATGATTTCCGTACTGGCCGTAATCAAAGCCCGAAACGTCGCCTTTTCCCGAACGATCTTAGCGTAGTGCGTTGCGTGGGCTGGCGTCGCGACGGCATTCATTAATTTGATCAGGTACGAAGCCCCCCCTACCAATTCAAAATCCCCACTGGAAATCAAACGTTCACGCAGTAACATCGGGTCGATTTTCTGCTGGGTGTCATGCATCTCCTTGATATGCCTGAAGAGCGTACGGTTCGCGTCGTCAAAAAAATCTTCCGTATCGCAAATCAGAATGACATCATCGCAACAGTCGGGCATCATCAGAATACTGCCCAATACCGCCAATTCGGCTTCAAGACTGACCGGAGGGCGTCGATCGAAAAGCTCACTTGGCTTTTTTTCTTTTCGTTTTTCGCGGGCTTTTTCGTCAACTGCCATTTTTTTTCCTTGGCGAACCCTTGTCCTGTGGGGTTAATACCGCCGCTTCTGGACAACGCCATCCGTTTGTGATTTTTTCGAAACAAAAAAAGCAAGGAGTAAACCTTGCCTTTTGCCAATGTCTCTTGGGATTAAATCCCCAATTCAATTTGCCTGTTCCTCCGCGGCCAATGGCACTACCCAGACTTTCAATTCGGCTTCAACCTCCTTATGAAGCCGGACTTTGACAGTATAGAGACCGAGCTCTTTGAGTACGCCTTCCAGCTTGATCTGCTCCGGTAACACGTGGATCTCGTTTTGCTTCAGTCCGCCAACAATTTCTATGGCACCGACACTTCCGTACAGATGACCTTCATCATTTGCGTTGGCTTCAATAGTCACGGACAACTTAGAAATGGTTGCCGCCTGTTCCTTCAGGCTTTGAACTCGCTCAATCTCCAACTGCTGAAGCTTTTCACGGTGTTTCTCCACCATTCGTTTGTGATGTCCAGTTGCAATCGTTGCCATACCCTGGGGCAGCAGGTAATTGTTGGCAAAGCCGGATTTAACTTCAACGACGTCACCCTGTTTTCCCAACTTATCCACAGACTGGATCAGCAGTAATTCAACACCGCCATTGGGACCTTTAGGAAGTCGCTTAAATCCTGCACCGTTTTTTCTTCGCGACTTAGTTTTTTCCTGAACCATTGTTGTTCCGTATGATCTGAGTTAACTATTTTTATTTAATCATCAAAAAGGAATGTCTGCATCGTCTGCCGGCTGGGGTGCCGGATCGGAATAACTTGAGGATCCACGACCGGCCGGATTGCCTGTTGAACCACCGCGATTCTCACCTTTGCCACCCAGCATCTGCATTCGATCTGCAACCACTCGAAGTTTTGAGCGTTTTTGACCTTCCTGTTCCCAGCTATCCAGCTTCAAACGCCCTTCAATTAATATCGAAGAACCTTTTCCCAGGTATTCGCTGGCTACCTCCGCGGTGCGACCCCACAAGGTCACATCCACAAAAGTTGTTTCATCAATCCATTCATTGTTTCTCTTGACGCGATCATTCACCGCAATTCCCAATTCCGTGACTGCCGTTCCACCTTGGGTGTAACGAAGTTCGATATCCCGGGTAATGTTTCCAACCAAAATGACTCGATTAAAACTAGCCATGGAACGTCTCCTAAAACATTTTCCGCAAAATCTACGTGATTAGGACGAGGCCTGCAACGGGTTTGCCGCAGGCTTTACTAGTAACTTCCCTCGGCGTTGGAAGCAAGGTTTTTGTCAATTTCGTGTTTGACCGGTGAAGCTTCGCCCTTGGCAATAGCCACCAGCGTATCTATCAACTTTTCGTCAATATTGACCACCAAGTGTCGCATGACATTGTCATTCAACTGGAATTGGCGATTGAGATCCGTAATGGAATCACCGTCCAACACGATATACATCAACCAATAACTTCCCTTTCGGTGTCCATTAATTGAGTAAGCGAGTTTCTGCTCGACAAACAAACGGCTGACCAAGACCTCGCCACCGAGTTCAGTCACGGTTTCGCTCAACTTGCTTGAAACGCCGGCTTGATCGCGCGAAAAACGATTCGAGTCCAACAAACACATGCATTCGTAATATTTTTTGGCCAAAACTTTCTCTCTCCAGTCAATTAAGACTCGGGTTTTCCGGACGAATCCAAGTCAGACCCGCCTTTTAGGGTTTCATTTTTTGAATTTCTCGAAATTTTCTTCCGCCCAGGTTTACTCCCCTGCACGTTTCCGTCGTTTTTTTTACTCGCCTCTGACACCCCGTTATAACGGTTCATGCAGAGGCCAATGTCTTGCTTAACCCAGTCTTCCAGTGCCAATAGGCAACGGTCGACAACCTTGTCCACCTGCTGGTTTTCATCTTCGGTAAACTTACCGAGAACAAAATCAGCGGGGTTCCATTTCTCAGGAACAGGACCAATCCCAACTCTCAGTCGGGGAAAGTCCTTCGTTCCCAATTTATTAATAATATCATCTAGCCCGTTTTGCCCCCCCGAAGTCCCGGAAGGTCTAAAACGAAGCCGATCGATTTCCAAATTAAAGTCGTCACAAACTACGAGAATATCATTCGGTTTAATCCGAAAGAAACTCGCGGCCGGGCCGACACTCTGTCCACTCAAATTCATGTAAGTCAATGGACAAAGAAGTATGACCTTCGTGTCTTCCACCTGAATTTCGGAGTACTCAGCTTCGAACTTCGATCTTGGGGTCGACGCGAAATGTTTTCGTGCGAATCGGCCGAGAACTTCGAATCCAATGTTGTGCCGCGTACCAACATACTTTTGACCTGGGTTTCCAAGACCCACAATCATCTTCATGCCAGTGCAATCTATTCACAAACTCTGAATCGGGTTTATTCGATGATTCGTTGTCTTTAAGGCATCAATCCGAAGGCACCAGATCAACATGCAAAACAGTTGAACCAAACGCGTCCCACTGCAATGCCTTGATTTGTGCATTCGATTTCAAATCGCCGTCCAATGTGACTTCACGGGAATTCTGGCGAACCACTCTTTCAATTTCCT
>JAZABE010000254.1:0-5502 GCA_036137535.1 Planctomycetota bacterium
TGAAGATTTGATTGGCATGTGGGTCAGCCTTTTTACCCAGGTGAACGTAGTAAAATTGGGAAGGGTTTTGGTATCCAAAGAATAGGCAGGCATCGCGATGGTTGTAGTCCTTGTGAGTGCTCAAGACATCCACATCAATCTGGAACGATTGGACCGTTAGTTTCGTCAGGAGGGAAATGTTGTAGGGACTGCGGAACGGTGGATCGTATTGGCTTTTTTTCTTGAACTGAGAGTAGACTGCATCTGCTCTCAAGGTTTTGTCGATTTTCCAGGCTGCCGGATCGGTGGGGTTCCAGTCAGTGGCCCCTTTGTCAAAGTCACATCGGTAGAGAATTGGCAATTCTTCAGCACGACTTGGTTTCTCAAGCCACGAGTGTTCGAAGAGAAGCAGCAAGAACAAAAGCAAAGACACGACGAGTTTGTGAACGTTAGTCATTTGAAGGGGGTTTTTCAATCGGAAGTGAAGAGGCTTGACTCGATAGAAGTGGCTTCAACGGTTTGTCGGCTTTTGACCGGTGTATTGGGACCAGATTTCGTTGATTTTAACCGGGTTGAGGTTGCCCGTATGAACGAGTAGGCGATGCCGATAAACCAGCGTCTTCCCTTGATTGATGCGGAGGTCACCTAGACGGCTAGGTGCTGGGCCGATTCCAAGTTGGCCATCGACACGCCAGGCATTGGGGAAATTTGGGTTTTTCGGGTGATCGAAGATTGTGATATGGGCCTGGTCATCACGTCCCGCGATTTCCAGACCGACGTCGGTCCACCGGGCGCGTTGCCCCTCGGCGAGTCTGTTTTTTTGCAGAGCTGAATTCAAAGCCTGTCCCTTGGTCTTTGGGGTCCAGGGCATTCTCAGAAACAGTCCACCATACGCATATTTTCCAATCGTAACATCGGTGTTGGCCTTTCCACTCCAGACGAGATCGAGGAAATACTTTCCGTTATTCAGAGCCAAGGTCCAATCCTGGGTTTCACGGAGAACTGGATTGCCCTTGGCATCCAGAAGGTTGTAAACGGTTTGCCAATGGACTGCTTTTTTGTGAGCCGGTGATTCTTTCTTAAGAATGTTCAGAGAAACCCGCTTCCAGTAGTCACTCTTCGGATGGTGGAAATAATCTCGGCCATTGACCCGGGTGAATCCCCAGTAGAGACCAGTTTGATGCTTGTGATGCCCGGGACTGTATTGAGTTAAGACCCCTTTTCCATCGGGGGCGACAATCGGGTGAAGGTAAGGTCGAAAGTCAACCTTGGCGTTTTGAGTGAGAAGAGGTTTCGAGTTGTTTTTTTGAAAGACGTGGATCGCGTTTTTTTCTTGGTTGAAGCGGAGTTCCAGGGTTTGTGCGAAAACCGGATTGGAGAAAAGCAAAAGAACGAATCCGAGGATTGGCCAGGTGACTTTGGTAGATTGGAACAGGGTGATGATGGAAGGCATAGGATAAACCGTTGTTTCGGTGTGTGGATTTTTGGGTCAAGTAAAATGACTTTGGAGATCAACCGATTGTACGTCAATCAAGAGTTGATGACATCGGAGTCTGCTAAGCGGTGGTGGATTTGACTGTGGTTTCCAACGGCTTAATTGACGGGTTTCGAACTTTTTTCCTGGGGATTCTTATTTTTTGAAACTTTGGATTTCAATTGCTGCCCGGACTGTTGGTTGGAGGGCTAAGTTGCCGTTTCCTTGAATTCCGGAGCTTATCGATCCGGGCCTGGATCACCTCGGGTTTGTGATATCCCAGATTGATGGCTTTTTGCAGGGAAGTCTGGGCGTCGATGAACCTTCCGCTCGAAGCGTAAGCCAACGCAAGATTGGAATGGCAAACGGGTACCGAGTCGTCAAGCTGCCGGGCAAGTTCCAGGTGTTTGATCGCCACGTCATAGTTTCCCTGGTAAATGGCTAACGCGCCGATGCTGGTGTGCAGTTTTGGGGATTCGGGTTTTAATTCCAGAGCTTTGCCATAGGAGGCTGTGGCCGCGTCATAACGTTTTAAACGTCGGAAAATAATTCCGCGTTCAACGTAGGGTTGATGATTACTGGGATCGGACAGGATGGCTTGGTCATGATAGTGAAGCGATTTTTCATATTGGCCGAGTTGGTTGTAGCTGTTGCCTAGCATCCAGTAGACGGTCGATTTAGAGTAGAGGTTTAACGATTTCTTTTCGGCCGTTTTTAAAAAAGCGATTGCCTCATCGAAACGCTTTGCTTGATAGGCGGTTTGGGCAAAGCGAATGTCTGTATCCCCATCCTGAACGGCCTGGGAACCATCGGTCAGATTGTTTTGTGGAGGTGAAGGTGAGCAGCCGATCGCTGTCCAAAGGAACATCCCGGTTAGGCCATTCAAGAAGATCGAGGCGATTCTTGATGTGGGCATCATCAGTGATTGGTGTTTTGGTTTGAATAACCAGGCTATTTGCCTGCACTTGCAATCGGTTTGATTTTTCCCTTAAGGTTGGCAACCCAAGATTCTGCGGGTTCTCCACCGTAACCGACTTGGTTGTGATACGGCTTCCCAGTCGTGTCAGTGAGAAACAATGAGGGCACGCCTTCGACTTTAAACTGTCCGGAAAGGTACTCGTATTGGGTTTGCTCCGGACCACTCACCAGGGATTTGTCCCGCGGGTTGTCCAAGACCACGAGCACTACTTCATCAGCGAGTTCGGTTTTGAAATGATCTGTAACCAAAACCGTGTTATGCAAATTTTTGCACGGAGGACACCAATCCGATCCGGTGAACAACAGAAGCATGCTCTTGCCTTCGGCCTCCGCTTTTTTTTGGGCCGCATTGTAATCCCGTCCCCAAATTTTGTAATGTTTTTCTGCTGAGCCGCTTCCCCCGGCTGCCGTCATGTCGTTCGCCCGTTCGTTCGCCGTTTTGCCGCTTTGTTTGGACATTAGGGCAGTCCAACATTGTTGGCAATAGCCTTTGCCTTGGATATTCTCGGCGTTCAGCTTGATGCCGCATTCCAAGCAAACTTTAACGTCTTCTTCTTGCTGGCTACAGCCGATCATGTAGACACAGCTGTTGATGATCAAAAGCAACAGTAGGTTTTTCATTTTCAAGTCTCATGGGAACAAGAGGGTTTCAAGCCATCTTAACAGAATGTTCCGGTGGGGAAACGGGCGTTTTTTATGGGGTTATTGGCTTGTCAGTGTCTTTGGCGTGTGAACCCGGCAAAATGGGGCGTAATTAAACTCCTGACAAACTGTGTTTCCGCCGTACTGGTTTTGGGCAGCAGGTTCGCCTCTGGGTTCTCAATTTTAAAAGGTGTAGGTAGAAGTTAATTACAATCACGACGTAAGCCTGATAAATTCAAGCCTGCTAATCGGTTGTGTCCAAAGGATACCGAAATCCCTGGCACACTATTGTTTTGCAATAGGTGGAAAATCGTCAATGAAGAGGACTGAAAATTTGGAGAGCGGAATAATAAGACCCAAACTTGTGAATCCGATTTGGGTGTTGTTGTGGACATCGATCACGATGATTGCGTTTGCTGCCAACGCAATACTCTGCCGATTGGCGCTGCGACCGGAAGAATCCGTGGAACGGGCGATTGATCCAGCAAGTTACACTTTGATCCGAATTCTCGCAGGGGCCATCGTCCTCCTGTTCATCCAGCGGTTTCGTCGCCCGGTGGACTACCAGGCCGTTTCGAGGAAGCAGTGGTGGTCACCGGTCATGCTGGCACTGTATGCGATTGCCTTTTCGTTTGCCTATATCGGTTTGGATACTGCCAGTGGGACTTTAATTCTTTTTGCCCTTGTGCAGCTGACCATGATCTTTGTCGGGATGCTGCGTGGCGAATTTCCAAAGTTTATTGAACTCATGGGGCTTGTGATGGCCAGTGGCGGGTTGGTTTATCTTGTAACCCCCAACCTGCAAACGCCTTTACTGAAAGAGTCCGTTTTGATGGCGGTGGCAGGGATTGCCTGGGGGGGCTATTCAGTGCTCGGGAAAAAATCGAGGGATCCGATTGCCGATACCAGTTTTAATTTTTGGGCCAGCCTGCCGCTGGTTCTCGTCGGCAACCTGGTGTTCTACCCCAGTTTTGAAATCACACCTTGGGGGGCTTTTTTAGCGGTTGTTTCGGGGGGACTGGCTTCCGGATTGGGCTATGTGATCTGGTACACCGTTTTGCCGTCGCTTCGGTCGACTCAAGCGGCAGCGATTCAGTTGAGCGTTCCTGTGCTTGCAGCGGTCGGCGGGTTTTTATTTGTCGGGGACCAGGTTTCACTGCGAACGCTGTTTTCGGGTATGCTGATTTTAGTCGGGATTGCGTTGACCATTAAATGGAAGAAACGTTGATGTGGGTTTGATTTGCGGGTTTGCAACGTTTTCTGCAGATTGATGTTTCGGGAATTATTATTGAGAAGATTGCCATTGGCAGAGACCTGCCATCTTTCCGGGTCGCAGTTTCTAAAGTTATAGTGACTGATTATGCCCATCGTCTTAATTTGGCTTGATCAAATATGTTGATTTGGGGAACGACCCAACTTAAATCCGTTGTTGAGACCGGTGTTTTTGATTGTCCACAGTGCCAGTGTGAAACTCAGTACAAACGTAAAAAAGCGACCGAGTATTTCACGCTTTATTTTATCCCGCTGATTCCACTTGGATTTCGTGGATTTGTAACGGAGTGCCAACAATGTAAGCTGTCTTACACCGACGATGTGCTGAATTTTGATCCCGATGCGGAAAAAATAACGAATCAGGCTGCGGTTTTTCGCATTTTGATTTACTTTATGGTTCATTTTCACAAAACTAGCGAACAGCATGTGGAAGCCTGTCAGGCAACCTACTCCCGTTTGCTCGAACAGGACGTCCCGGTAGAGATTGTCGAAAAGGAATTGCAGCTTGCGATGGAGCCAGATGCTGTTCCCCAGGCATACATTGAGTCAGAAGGAAACACGTTTTCTACCGAAGCGAAGCTGCAAATATTGGCTTCGGCCAAATTTATTGTACTCGCCGAATCGGTCGATGAAGAACATGTTCAGTTGGTCATCGGACAGTGTTCTGAGATGATGGGGTTGCCCGGAGAGGATTTTGAGCAAATTTACGAAGTCGTCAGCCAGTTAGCCGCTTTCCAGCAGTAGAGAAATTTGCTGGTGCTCCATCGGACCCGAGAACCGTTTTTTGATTGCGATCGGTTTGCGGAAAGCCGTGCAATTTGTTCTGGTTGTTGAACAGTCAGGATTTTATTCGGATTCCCTTGCTTCTTCGCGTCGTTCTTTTTCCTGCCATTCCCGACGGCGTTGCTCGTCCCGTTGCGGAATGTCCCTTTCTTGCGACCGGCTTTCCATGTATTCACGTAGCCGCTGTCGCCAGTCTTCTGAACTGCTGCCTCGATCCCGACGTTGCTCATCATCGTCCCGTCGCTCGCCTTCGCGATCTCGGTCTCTCCAGTTTTCGCGGCGGTCTCTTTCGGATTCCCTTGCTTCTTCGCGTCGTTCTTTTTCCTGCCATTCCCGACGGCGTTGCTCGTCCCGTTGCGGAATGTCCCTTTCTT
>JAZABE010000255.1:0-1012 GCA_036137535.1 Planctomycetota bacterium
TACCAACAGTTAAAGGGATTTGAAAGTGCTGCATGTGAAATCGAGATCGTCGCGCGGCCGCAGCTTTCGATTCTTGCCTTTCGAGTTTTATTTCACCGGGGAACTCAACAGTTGGATCAGTTGAACCGGGAACTGTTAACTCGAATTAATGCCAGTAAACGGGTTTACTTGACCGGGACGCAGTTGGACGGGAAATTTGTGATTCGGATCTGTGTGCTGTCGTTCCGAACCCACTTAAAACGCATGCAAGAATGTTTTCAGATTATCACCGACTCGATCGCTGAGATTCATCAAGCGTTAGGCGATTCTGCCCCGGAAACATCTTGAACCGCGTCTGCCCTGCCCCTTAAAAATGCGGGAATTATCTCAATCCCCCCGGAAAAAGCACTTAAAACAAATTGGTCATTTTAGTAAACTACCTGATTCGACTTCGAAGAAGTATTTCCCTCACGGTTTCAGGTTTTCACAGGTTTTGCTGAATCGAGATGTTTGATTCACTACAAAATGGTCTGCAGTCTGCATTCAAGTCGCTTCGCGGAAAAGGGAAGCTGACCGAAGCCAATATGCGCAGTGGCTTGGCCATGGTTGAACAGTCCCTGCTGGAAGCCGATGTCAGTTATCAGGTTGTCCAGGATTTCATGGAGCATGTTAGTGAACATGCTCTCGGTGAAAAAGTTCTGTTATCGTTGAATCCCGATGAACAACTGATCGGTATTGTTAACCAGCAGTTGATCGACATCCTGGGCCCGGTGGATAACACGCTGCCGACTGACCAAGACGTGACGGTCTACATGATGTGTGGTTTGCAAGGTTCTGGTAAAACCACGACTTGTGGAAAACTGGCGACCTTGTTGAAGCAGCAGGGGATTACACCGCTCCTTTGTGCTGCGGACCTTCAACGGCCTGCAGCTATCGACCAACTCCATGTGATTGGGGAATCTCTTGGAGTTCCCGTTTACTCTGATCGTGAAAGTCAAAATCCCGTTCAAGTCTGTAATGCTGCGGTGAAAAA
>JAZABE010000256.1:0-2594 GCA_036137535.1 Planctomycetota bacterium
TAACGGGTGGCCGCCAAATAAAGGCCACCTTTCTCTGTCGGATGAGCCTCGATGCTATTCACCTGAGACCACTCTAGCAATTCAGGCGGAGTCACGTTGGTCCATTGCTTGCCTCCATCTGTTGACAAATGAACCAAGCCGTCATCGCTTCCTGTCCATAAAACCCCGGGTTCATGCGGTGATTCGAGGGCGGCAAAAATAGTGCAGTAGTATTCGACACAAGTGTTATCCTTAGTGATCGGTCCACCCGACGACCCCAACTTCTGGGCATCGTTACGCGTCAGATCTTCACTGATCCGCGTCCAGTTTTGCCCTTCATTTTCGGTCACAAATAAGCACTGGGCCGCTGTGTAGATTTTTTTGGGGTCATGAGGCGAAAAGAAAATGGGAAAGTTCCATTGAAACCGATAGCGATTGGCACCAGCACCGCTACCCATTGGGTTATCCGGCCAAACATGAATGTTTCGCACCTGCCCTGAACGATGATCTCTTCGGGTGAGGAGACCACCGTAGGATCCCCCATACACAATGTCAGGGTTGCGAGGATCGACCGCGATGTGCCCACTTTCCCCGCCAGCAGTTGGCTCCCAATCCCTTTCGGTGATCGAACCTCGCATTCCCCGACTTCTAATCCGCACAGTCGAATTGTCTTGCTGGGCTCCATACACTCGGTAAGGGAATTGATCGTCGGTCGTCACCCGATAAAACTGGGCAGTCGGCTGATTCAAATACGTCGACCAAGTTCTCCCCTGGTTAAAACTAACCTGGACGCCACCATCATCGGCAATCGCGAGTCTTTTAGGATTCGCGGGGTCAATCCACAAATCATGGTGGTCGCCATGAGGGGTTTTAATCGAATCGAAATTTTTTCCACCGTCCTTGGAATGCCAAAAAGAAACATTAAGCACATACACTTCGTCAATACTGGTCGGGCCAGCATAGATCCGGGTATAGTACCACGCTCGTTGTCGAAGGTTGCGATCTTGGTTAATTCTGGAAAACGTTTCACCACCGTTGTCGCTTCGAAAAACTCCGCCTTCAGCGGCTTCAACGATCGCCCAAACCCGGTTTGAATCAACAGGTGAAACCGTGACTCCCATAACGCCCAGCGTTCCTTTGGGTAAGCCAGGGTTGCGGCTAATATTTTTCCAACTGTCTCCTCCGTCAGTGCTCTTCCACAACCCGCAACCTTCACCGCCACTTTCCAAGCTGTAGGGCGTCCGTTTAATATTCCAAGTCGTTGCATAAAGAACCCGTGAATTATTTGGATCGAGCACTAGGTCAAACGCTCCGGCTTCCTCACTGGCAAACAGGATCTTCTGCCACGTTTTGCCTCCATCCTTCGACCGAAAGACTCCCCGTTCCTGATTGGGCCCGTAAAGGTGTCCCAGGACAGCCGCGTAAACAAGATCAGAATTCCGGGGATCAATAACAATCCGAGGAATTCTCCGGGAATCCTTCAACCCAATTGCATTCCAAGTCTTCCCGGCATCAACGCTTTTCCACAGGCCGTCTCCGTGAGAAACATTACCACGAACCGTGCATTCCCCTCCGCCAACGTAGATCACATTGGAATCACTCGGTGCAACGGCAATGGATCCAATGGAGCCACCAAAAAAACCATCGGAAAGATTCTCCCAGTTGGAACCCCCGTCTTCGGTTTTCCAAACGCCACCTCCGGCAGCCCCCATATAATAGAGCATTGGATTGCTGGCTACCCCGGCGACCGCTGCGCTCCGCCCTCCTCGAAAGGGACCGATGCATCGGTATTTCATGCTGGAATAAATGGATGAAAAAGAGTCCTGGGCCGAAAGCTCACAGGGTAAAACCATCAGGAACAATAATAGCACCGGCTGTCGAAACAATTTGGGTAGAATCATAGTCACATTCTCAAAACTTGAAGGAACCGTCCATTTTAGTTGCAACGCTCGCAAAATGTCGTGGGAAGCTGATCTGAAAACAGAACAAAAAGGGCTCAAAAATCGGGTCAACTCTGCAGACGGGTCGAAAACAATCAAGGCAGAAACATTCCCATCAACAAACGCTGCAAAACCGTTTGAAAATCCGTTAAAGTAGTGGCTAGTCGTTAGTCCCTTACGGCGAGTAACCCGCTAGATAGTCCCAACGTGCCTCACTGGCTATGATTAACGGCACATTTTTAGAAATTTTGGTCATCCTTTTTTCGGAATGAAAAATGAAAAACCGACTTTTGATTTTAGCTGCCTTGGCATTAACGGGCTCTTGGGCCACCAGTCAGGATGACCAGAACGCACCTGATTCGCGCTTACCGCAGTCAAAGCAGGCCATGTTAGCCATGGATGTGTCTCTGGAGAAAGTCATGGAGAATAAGGTCTATGGCCCATTGCTTATCGAGTCCGGCCTGTTAAAAGAAATTGGCCCACCTCTAAAAACCTATTCCAATATTTCCCGCGTCACGGTTTTCGTCGGCATTCCCAATACCAGGTTTGGAGAGCCAGATTTCATTGTCCGCATCAAGGCCACCGAAGAATCGGCAATCCCCAACCTGACTCGAATCATGTATGGCGGAGCACCGAGGGAAACTCGACAGGAAGATGGTTGGACCGTGGCAAAGG
>JAZABE010000257.1:0-2941 GCA_036137535.1 Planctomycetota bacterium
TCTCTGTTTGATTTTGGGCCCAAGGCGGGGGTCAATGGCGGACAGATTATGGCTAACGGTAACCTGTCGCAGGTGACCCAAAAGCGGGCATCGGTCAGCGGCCCCTATCTTTCGGGCAAAAAGGCAATCGCCATTCCCAAGACCCGTCGACCAGCATTAAAGCCTTACTCGGCAACCCAAGAAATTCTGAAAAAGACTTCAGTTGCCATTGCTGCCAAGAAGAAAAAAACGAAGAAAAAAAGTGTCGTCAAGAAAAAGAAAACTCGTTCGTCTGTACTAGCAAACTCAATCGATGTGATTGGTGCCCGTCAGCACAACTTGAAGAACGTCAACCTGAGTATCCCTTTGGAAACAGTTACCGTGATTACCGGTCCCAGTGGGTGTGGGAAAAGCTCGGTGGTCAATGACATTCTTTTCAATGCACTTTCCCGTCGGCTTCACCGGGCAACCGCGACCGTCGGGCGTCACAATACCATTCGGGGTGTGCAGAATATCAACAAGGTCATTCGCGTCGACCAGACGCCATTGGGCAATACGCCAACGTCCAACCCGGCAACGTATACCGGGGTTTTTGAACTGATTCGGATTCTTTTTTCCCAGCTTCCCGAAAGTAAAGTGCGAGGGTTTTCACCCCGCAGGTTCAGTTTCAATGTCCCCGGCGGTCGTTGCGAAGAATGTGCCGGGAATGGGCAGGTTTGTATCGAGATGCATTTTTTGCCTGATGTTTGGGTCGAATGTGAAACCTGTAAAGGGAAACGCTATAACGCGGAAACCCTGGCGGTGAAATACCATGGCCACTCGGTGAACGACGTGCTGGAAATGAGTTGTGGCGAAGCTTTAGCCCTGTTCAAGAATATTCCCAAAATCCGGAAAATTGTCCAAACCCTGTGCGATGTCGGCTTGGAGTATGTGCGATTGGGACAATCGGCTCCCACCCTGAGTGGGGGCGAAGCTCAACGGGTTAAACTTGCAGCCGAGCTGGCTCGGCCCGACACGGGCAGGACGTTGTACCTGCTAGATGAACCGACGACAGGCCTTCACTTTTCTGACCTCGAGAAATTGATGGAAGTGCTTCACCGGCTGGTGGATGTTGGCAACACAGTGGTTTTGATTGAACACAACTTGGACGTGATCAAAAACGCGGATTGGGTGATCGACATGGGGCCGGAAGGCGGACAGGAGGGAGGTTATATTGTGGCCACGGGGACGCCGGAACAAATTGTTTTACATGCGACCAAGGCGAAAAAGAAAGATGCCAAGCTGTTGCGATCGTACACGGGTGAGGCTCTCAAGCCACTGTTGGTGAAGGATCATTACAAGGAACGAAAAGTATACGATCCTTATCAGGCCGAAAAAGCTCGCAAGGGGGATTTGGATATTACCGATGTCGGTAAGGAAATTGCGATGCCCTGGGAACGAAACGGCCGGGTTTGGCACACTTCAGAGTGTGTCGACCGAAATGGATCTCCGGTCAAGTGGGATGGGAGGGTTGTTGAACAGGTGGTCGAAAAGATCCAGGATGTCGGAGATTTTTCGGAAACCAATTGGAACAGTCGAAACGTGGTGGAGATTACTGGTAAAAAGAAAGCTCTGGGTTGGTTTTTTCATGCTCTCACCGGAGAAACCTGGATGCTCAAAATGAAATTTAGGGTGCGCAGAAACACATTCAAAAAAGAAGATTTGCAGACCAAGATGCCGCTTTTGACGCTGAACCAGCTGGATGATGTTCCGCTTTATGGAAACGATTCACGCGTCAAATGCAAAAACCTGGCGGGCCCTTGGCAAGAGGTTGAAATTCGAGCTCACTCACTTGAGGAACTCAATCGGACCGAATTCTGGTCTTTTGTTGAGGACGCGGTCAAGGGTTTTCAGTTGCACACGGAAAAAAGCGAAGAGAATATTGAGAATCACATGCCCTGGAAGAAATTGGGGCGAACCTGGCACTACTCCACCAAAGGCTACGCTCCGGGTAAACACCGTAAATGGGATGCTTTGATTCTTGAAAAACTCGAAGGGTTAATTAATCAGGTTGGAAGCGAGATTGACTGGGTATGGGACAATAAAGTTCTAACGCATTTCAGCTTGCCAGGCAGCAAAAGCCTATGGGGAACGATCAACACGAAAACGGAAAAAAAAGTGCCTCTGATTCTGTATCATCCCAAAGATGATTTCTCCTTTGGTGAGGTTGCAGATTTTGGTTCGACCGCGGAATTGGGAACCAAAAACGAGGATCAAGATTACATTCGGATCGAGTTTGATTCCGTGGATCAAGTCGAGGACAAGGCACTTCAGGAATTTATCAGGCGACATTTTGAAACGGTCGCGAGTTAAATGGAACCGAGGGTAAAAAAATGGCAACTGCTGAACTGATTTTGGATGCAAAAGTTTTTTTGGGTGAAGGTCCCCTGTGGGATGTCGATACTCGGAAATTATGGTGGATTAATATCTTCGCCGGGGAACTTTTCTGTTTTGATCCGGAGACGGGTGAAAATCAAAAATATGAAATGGGGCAACAAATTGGTACAGTTGTCCTCCAGGAGTCGGGCGGGGTTGCGGTGGCCCTGGAAAACGGGTTTTATTCTTTTGATCCGGTGTCGACTGAACTGGAGCTGATTGTTGACCCTGAATCCGAAAAACCGGAAAACCGGTTCAACGATGGCAAGTGTGATCCTGCCGGGCGATTTTGGGCCGGGACGATGGAGAAAATAGAAGAGCAAGCAACGGGTTCGCTTTATTGCCTGGAGGGAAATGGAGAATGGCACTGCAAAGAAACCGGTATCTTTATTGCTAATGGAATCACTTGGACCAGTGATCAGCGAACAATGTACTACATTGATTCTCCCACTCGCCAGATCGATGCTTACGACTACGATCTCCAGACCGGTTCGATTGGCAATCGTCGAACTGTGATTGAAGTTCCAGAGGGCTTGGGATATCCGGA
>JAZABE010000258.1:0-4757 GCA_036137535.1 Planctomycetota bacterium
GGATTACCTGTCCATGCGCAGTGCCCACGCCGTTCTCAAGAAGGACCAACGTGAACATTAACTGATGCCATTGTCAGTTCAGGGTGAAGATTTCTACTCCAGGTTTCGAAAGAGTTGAAACTGGGGAGACAGGCTGGCGAAGAGAGTCTGACTGGATTCTACCCTTATCGTTTTTTGACGGCGTGAATAATCATGAACAGTCCCACTAGGGCGATGACTAAACCGCCACCGCTGAATGCATAGAAGGTCAGCGCGAACTGCCAATTGATAGCATGGATGGGCTCTTCCCATTCTTTGAGAGGTTCTTTGGGTTCGGTTTCGTACCAGAATTTCCAGAGGTCACCGATGGAAGAATTCTCAACTGAAGTTTCAATGGCTGCCAGATAGGAATCTCCCCATTTGGAAAAATATTCCCGGGGTTGATCTTGTTTTTTTGTGTCCTCAAAAATCCAGACTTGATTGGATTTGTCCCAGATGGTGTATTCGTAGGCACGTCGCCCTTCCAGGGGATTGGGTGCATAAGCCCAAACCGGGTAATCGACCGTGGGAACCCTTTCGGAAGTGGCAATCCAGTCGCCGCGGACGTTGGGGCGTTCATAGGGAAACTGGTAATGGCCAACCAGGAAACAGGGAATACCGACACCGAGGCCCAGGCAAATCGCAAGTCCTCCCAGAAAAAACCAGATCCCTTTTTCAAAGTTCCAGGTAGATTCTTTTAGTTTTCCTGTGGAAGTTTGGGTGTGAGGTGTTAAATTCTTGATCTCTCGCAAACCAGGGATCTGGATTGATTGTTGGCAAGTGTCACACACGAGATTGCGACCCGCATCATTTGCAGTGACTAAGATTGTCGCACCGCACTGGCAAGGATATTCGTATTGATCGCTCATTGAAAAATTGGGTTCAAAGTAGAACAATGGAAGGGTGGTTTGCCTTCGATGATTTGGGGATCGAGGCAAGTTTGGTTGCAAGGCCAATCACCGTTATTAGTTTAGTGGAAATCATGAAAATGAAAACGGACATTTTCGAAGGTGTAGTTGGGCGACCCCAAAAACCATGCCTTTCGGCCTAGGAAACGGGGAATACATTACGCCCATCATTGAAGGGTTTTCAAACTCGGCGGCAAACAGAATCGCGTTATGATCTTGATTATCGACAACTACGACTCTTTTACGTATAACCTCGTGCAAAGGTTAGGCGAAATGGACCAATCGTTGGAAATGAAGGTGTTTCGAAATGATGCGGAAATCCCGGAGTCAGTGTTTTCTCGAACGAGCCACCTTTTGATTTCCCCGGGACCCTGCACCCCAAACGAGGCAGGTCGATCCTTGGAGTGCATCGCGCGGTTTGCAGGACAAATCCCGGTTTTGGGGATTTGTTTGGGACATCAATCCATTGGACAAGTGTTTGGTGGGGAAATTGTCCTTGCCAAACAATTGATGCACGGCAAAACCGATCAAATCCATCATGATGGAACCAGTCTGTTTTCAGGGCTCCCGAATCCATTGGTTGCGACCCGTTACCACAGTTTGGCGATAAGGGAGTCTTCGCTTTCCGCGGATTTCCGGGTTTGTGCCTGGGCGAATAATCCAGACGGTTCCCGCGAAATTATGGCGATTTGCCATCGTGAACAACTGACATTTGGTTGGCAATTTCATCCCGAAAGTTTTCTGACCGAACAGGGACCGGAATTGTTAAAACGGTTTATCGAGACAAGCTATTGATCACTATAGAAGAAGCCTGGGAGTTCATCGAAAACCATATTCGGCTCAATGAGTCAGATGTGGTTCCGGTTGACTGTTCGGTGGGCCGCGTGGTGAGTGAACCAATTACCTGTGAATTCGATTCGCCACCATTCGATAAATCATTAGTTGACGGGTACGCTGTTTCAGAGATGGATGTGTCGAACGCAACCTGCACTGTGGTGGAAACCGTGGTTGCCGGAGAAGTTGCTAAGGTGGCCTTGGAGCAGGGGGGGGCGACCCGGATCATGACCGGATGCCCGCTTCCCAAAGGTTCGGTGGGAGTGGTGATGGTGGAAGAAACTGTCGACCTTGAGGACGGACGAGTTCGTATTCAGGCCGAAAATTTCCAGGCCAGTCAAAATGTGTTGCAGCGGGGAAAAGTGATTCGCGCTGGGCAAGAACTGATTTCCCAAAACCAACGGCTGCGCCCCCATGACGTAGGGGCTTTGTGCGAATTTGGGATCCAAAACGTTCAGGTCTTTAAGCATTCCAGCATCGCCGTATTGGCGACTGGAAATGAATTGGTGGATTCGGCCACTACGCCCGCCGCCGGTCAAATTCGGAATAGCAATGGCCCGATGTTGGTCGAACTGGTTAAGGCTGTGGGGGGGCAGGCTTGGAATTTGGGCATCGGGCCGGACCTTAAAAATGAACTAAACCAAAAAATCAAAGAGGGTTTGCAGCAGCAGGTGCTGCTGATCGCGGGAGGTGTGTCCGCCGGGATCATGGATTTAGTTCCTCAGTGCTTAAAGGAAAATGGGGTTAAGGAAATCTTTCACAAGGTTGACTTAAAGCCAGGAAAACCCTTGTGGTTTGGCCGTGCCGAATCCGGCACCTTGGTGTTTGGGCTACCGGGGAACCCGATCAGTTCATTGGTTTGTTTTAAATTATTTGTTGAACCGTTGATCAAACGGCAGTCCGGTCAGAACGGGGGCTTTCTTCCGTTCGAAAACGGTGTGCTGAAATCGGACTTGCGCTTTAAGGGGAATCGTACAACGTTTTGGCCATGCCAAGCGAAACGGCTGCAAGGGCGAATTGAGGTTTTGCCTCTGGATTGGAAAGGTTCTGCAGACCAGGCGACGTATTGTCAGGCGAACGCATTAATTCGCTTGGACGGGCCGCCGAATCGGGTTCAAGCCGGCGATGTCGTCTCTTTGATTTGGTTGTGAATCTTGGTTCCGGGATCCGGTTCACTAGTGAACTGCTATCGCTTTATGAGATTCAAGTCTTTAAATTAGCTTCAGTTTCCGAGAACCCTTTTCCTCTTGAATTGAATGAAGCCGTCTAACTGCTCCGCGTTTTGGCTGACGTTTTCCAGTGGAATGGCTCTGGTGTTTTCGTTTTACCCGGTGGGTTTGCCGGGAATGGGTTGGGTGGCTCCCGTTGGTGTGTTGTGGTTGGTTTGGGCTAGGCAATTGCCTGGAAATCGGCCCCGTCTGCAAATTTGGTTGGCTTCGTTTTTGTGTTGGCTGCTGCTGTTTCAATGCACGCGGTTACCTCACTGGGCCGGGTACATTGGCTGGCCGTTTCTTGCGGCTTATCTGGGAAGTTATTTGTTTTTCTTTGTATTGGTGGCCCGGCATTGGGTCCACCGTTGGAAAATTCCGGTGGTTATTTCGGCCCCTGTTGCCTGGGTGGGTTTAGAGTACATGCAGGCCCATTTGTTTTCTGGGATTTCGTTGGGAATGCTATCCCATACTCAGATTGCTTTTCCAATTGTCATCCAAGTTGCTGATTTAGCCGGGTGTTACACGGTTTCATTTTTTATGGTTGCCATTGTGGCTGCATTGGTCAGCGGATTTCGACAGCCGAAAAAAAAACCCAGATTGTTGGGGCTGTGTTTAGCGGTTGGCTTGTCTGTGGTTTTAGGGGGGTACGGGGCGCTCCGAATCCGAAATGCCGACCAGTTGATGACACGTCAAGACTTCAAAGTTGCCTTGGTTCAGGGTTCACGAGACACCCTGTTTCCCGATGAATCGCAATACCGAGCTTACATCGAATCTTTCACGCGGCATTATTTAGAGTTGTCTCAAAGGGCCTGCCAGGAAGAAGTTGACTTGGTGGTGTGGCCGGAATCCATGTTCCCCGTTCCGGATTTCTATACCAAGATTGGTGAAAACCTCGTGTCGGCTGAACGGCAGAAAATTCACCAATCTCAACAAAGTGTCGCCCGGGTTGCTCAGCGAGCGACACGAATGAACGAGTTAGAGGGCAATGTTCCCATGATTGTGGGCGCGAACTCGATTGTGTTAGGTGCCGATCGCAAGCTCTTTAATTCCGGGATACTAATTGGTCGCGATGGTCGCGTTGTGGAACGTTATGGAAAAATGAAATTGGTCCTTTTCGGGGAATTTGTCCCGTTGGGGGATGTTTTCCCGTGGCTTTACTCTTTGTTCCCTATTCCTCCAGGCTTGCAGCCTGGGGCCGGCCCGGTGGCGATGGAATTGGAGGGATTTGTTTTTAGTCCTAATATCTGTTTTGAAAGTACTTACCCTCACTTGATTCGGCACCACTACAACGATTTGTTGGCTAGAGGACAGAAACCGGATGTTCTGGTCAACCTGTCTAACGATGGGTGGTTTTGGGGATCGACCGCATTGGATATGCATTTTGCGAATACGGTACTTCGCTCGGTCGAAAACCGGGTTCCGACTTTGGTTGCCTCAAATACTGGATTTTCGGCCCAAGTGGATAGTGCCGGAAGGGTGATCGCCAAAGGGCCAAGGCGTAAGGCCAAGGTGATCCGGGTCGATCTTTGGACGTCCGAGCAAACGTCTCCTTACCATCAAATTGGTGATTGGCCCGCTTTTTTCTGCCTTCTTCCAGTTTTAGGGTGTTTTTTACAATGGATTTGGCTCCCTTTTTTTAGCGGCAAACTACAATTAATCCAGCACAGGGAAGACTCCCCCAGATCTTGAAATTCCGAGGATAAGACGGATTTTGGCAATTATTCGGCCAATGATTCAATTTCACGGAGCTCCCGTTGTGAAATGTTTGACACCGAAAAGAAGGCGT
>JAZABE010000259.1:0-8063 GCA_036137535.1 Planctomycetota bacterium
GTTCCCGATTACCCACGCCCAGCCGGAGTTCCCAGCGAATACGAAGATCATGTCAAACTCATGATGGACTTGATGGTACTCGCCTTTCAAACAGATGCGACCCGAATTCAGACATTCATGTTTACCAATGCAGGCAGCAACCGAAATTATAAAAAGGTTGGGGCAAGGATGGGGCACCATGACTCGTCTCACCACGGCAACAACAAAGACAAGCAGGCAAACATCGAAAAAATCAACACCTATCACACTTCTTTATTGGCTTACTTTTTAAAGAAATTAGATTCGGTTAAGGAACAAGATAGAACACTGCTGGACAATTCAATGATCATGTATGGCAGCGGCATCGGTGACGGGAACCGGCATAACCACAGCAATTTGCCCATTGCCTTGTTTGGCTCAGCAGGCAACCGCTTTGAAACAGGGCGACACCTTACCTATAAGGATGAGACCCCGTTAACCAACCTGTATGTTCGGATGATGGATGAGCTTGGTCTGAAGATTCATTCGTTTGGGGACAGTAACGGCAAACTCGATCTTTGATCGTGCAAGTCAAATGAGCCACACCGTTCTTTCACAAGGGAACCTTTTTTCGAAAACGTGCCGAAGCCTCCAATCAAGCGACCACGTTTTTCCAGCGTATCATGAAGAGCCGATCTGGTGGGTCATCAGTGACTGATTCAAATTACCTGATCGAAATCCCTCGGCGTCGACCGTCGTAAAGTGAAACCCTATCAACTTAAACTTTTCAATGATTTTGGTTCGTAGTTCTTCCTGAATGACCTTGTTGATTTCAGTCGGATCAACTTCGATCCGCGCCAATTTACCCGGGTGATACCGAACGCGAAATTCAAGAAACCCAAGTGTGCGCAGGTAGGATTCCGCTTTTTCAATCATTGACAATTTTTCTTCCGTTACCGTTTCTCCATAGGCCAACCGGCTGGAAAGGCATGGCGATGCTGGTTTGTTCCAGACGGGCAGGCTCCACAATTTGGCAATTCGCCTAACGTCTTCTTTCCCGTATCCCAATTCGGCCAAGGGACTTTTCACGCCACCGTTGGTCGCAGCGACTAACCCCGGCCGGTAATCCGATTGGTCATCAGAATTCGTGCCGTTGAGAATCACCAAATCGGTTCCCACCCATTTTTCATTGAAGGTTCTGAGCTGATCGTACAATTCCGTTTTGCAGTGAAAGCAGCGATCACCCTGGTTGGCAACATACCCGGGATGATCCAGCTCGTTGGTTTCCACCCATTCGTGTTTGATTCCAATCTGTTTGGCCACGGATTTCGCCGTTTCCAATTCAAACTGGGCAACACTTGCACTCAAGCCGGTCACCGCCAAACAGTTCTCCGGTCCCAGTGCCCGCAAAGCTGCGGCGGCAACCACGGCACTGTCGACCCCTCCGGAAAAAGCAACCAGACATCGATCGTAAGCCGCAACTTTTGTCAGTAGATTTTCGGCTTTAGCAGTTGACGTGTCCACGGATCAAGAAAATCCAACCCCAAAAAATCTTGTTGACAAAGCCTATTAGATCATTGCCTGTCGAAAACAACACCCGGCTCCCAATCAATAACCTCTTTTATTGTTTCAGAGGATCGGGCTCAACTTTGAACCGCCGTACGGCTTGGGTGGGATCCCAGTTTCCTGCCACATCATAGGCCCTAGCTCGGATCAGGTAATTTCCCGGAGCAAGCTGAGGTGTGAAAAACTCCCATTTGTCGTTTTCGTCCGTTTGCCTGGTCAAAAACTGGTTTTCCTCGGTCCACCGAGTCCCATTGAAATACTGTTTCCGCTCCACATCGAGTAAATGCACGCGAACTTCTCGCACTCCGTGGTTATCCCGGGACCTCCCAACCACTCGAACCCTTCCCTTGGCAGGCAATCTGATCTGGTTGATTATCGTGGTCGGCGGAAAGGAATCGAACTGAAATTTCCGAATCACAACTTGCCGGGTGTAGCTGCCATTGTTTGCATACGCACGGGGGATGACGTTGTAACCTTCGGAAATCACTTCCGGAACGGGAGCCTTGAACGAATAGGTCCATTCCGTTTGCAGTCCACCGGGGTTCCTTAGATTGGCTCTCAGAGAAACCCGTTTCGGTTGCCATTGATTCCCATTCCAGTACTCATTGGTCGACCACTTTCGAATCACGAGTTCCACCCGATCGATTCCGCTGCTATCTTCAGCCACACCCCGGATCGCAAAGGGAGGGCCTGTAATGGGAGTATTGTTTTGAGGGGGTCGTTCCACCGTGGCAATCGGCTCAGGGAGAGGATGGCGAAGTGCTTGCAGCATTAGCGACAACGCGTTCGCTCTTTCGGTTGAAAGCGATTTATAGATGTTCTTCAATTCCAATGGATCCTGATCAAGCTCGTAATATTCCCGCGAGCCATCGGCCCACTCGGTGTAAACGGAATCGTAAAGCCGAAGCTGGCAGAAGGTTGTCGGCAGTGTAAACTGCATAAATTTCCGGGCCTGCCAGTTCTCAATCAGGATACTCGTACGCCAGATTCTTTCCGCATGAATTGGGGGATCGGTTAATAACGGGGCAAACGACTTGCCGTCAAAAAACGATTTTTGCTCGCCCGCAGCAATTTCGAGAAACGTCGGTGCCAAGTCAATGTGCGCCAGCAGATGACTTGCGCTCTGGGCAGAATTGATATTGGGGCCGCAAACGATGAGTGGAACATGCGATGACCGAGTCATCGTATTGCCTTTTCCACTCAATCGATGACTCCCGAGAGAATAACCATTATCGGAAGTGATAAAAATATAGGTGTTTGCTAGTTTCCCAGTCGCCTCTAGCGCTTGAGTAATTCGACCAATCGCGCGGTCAATCGATTTCGTCGCCAACATCCGGTTACGATAGTCGGTTTTCAGCTTAGCCTTCAATTCTTCGCTTAATCTGGGAAGTTGCTGGTAGGCCTTCGGCTTGTCCGCAATATTTTCTTCGTCATAGTCAGCAGTTTGCGGCTCAACAATGTCCCGCCAGAGTCCAGCATCCTGCTGGTCAATCATGCCGCCGTCTGCCTTGCCTTCACTGTGTGGGCCAAAAGGAGCAAAATAGACAAACATCGGTTTTACGTCGTCCCGGCGATCAAGGATCACTCGGACCACGTCATTGGCTTCGACATTGGTACGATAATGTCCAGGTGGAATTTTTTCGATCGCGCCTTTCTTGTCGAAACGATTCGTAAACCTCTGAGTGAGATAGTATTTTGAACCCTGTGACCGGTAGTAATCATCCCAACCGGCCGGCAGGCTATTCTTGAAATTGACATGATTCATGTACTTTCCGACGAATACCGTATGGTAACCCGCTGTTTTCATCCACGTGCCAAGATCATCATCGAAATAGCCTTTCTCGAAATAGGATGAGAAATCACCCTGAAACCCCCGTGTCCGACTCCCTTTCATATCGTTGGTCCGGTGCTGGAGGGCATGAGCATATTGCCCCCGCAATAAGCAAGCCCTAGAGGGCCCACACAAGGGCGTGGTCACGTGAAAGTTAGTAAACGTAATCCCACGCTTGGAAATGGCCGCCATTTCCGGAAAATGCTTT
The DNA here is from genome assembly GCA_036137535.1 of Planctomycetota bacterium. Lineage (GTDB taxonomy): Bacteria > Planctomycetota > Planctomycetia > Pirellulales > Pirellulaceae > JABAAE01. The sequence goes on from JAZABE010000259.1 coordinate 3,564, forward strand.
TCCAGAGTTGCGGCCTTAAACATCTCCCGATCGGCATCATCCAGATTAATCAGGACGATATTCGGCCTGCCATTGGCTATAACGGGTTCCGTCGCACCGAGGAACACCTCAAAACCAATGAAGGAACTGGTGTAAAACGAAACAAGGACCAGTAACGATAACTGTTGAATTGCCCGCACGCGATTCATGGAAACAACGGATAAAGGTGATGAGTGACGACAAATCCCTGTCCGTGAAAATGCGTATCCTTTCCACATAAAGCTTTCACTCTGTTTAAAAACGGACCCCTGGGGGACGTTTTTTTAGAGTATTTTAAAAATATTAATTTTGCCGATTATCAGGGGCTTTTTCAAATCCCCGCCGTTCTCCACAAATCTATTAATACCAAACCAACCGCAACGACATGACACAAGAACCTCGACAGGCCCTGCTGGATTACAACCGTGAAGCCTGGAACGAACAAGTCAAAAAAAAGAACCGGTGGACCCAGCCGGTCTCCTCAGCAACGATTGCAGATGCCCGCCAGGGAATCTGGCAAATCGTCTTGACCCCGGCAAAACCGGTGCCTGCCGATTGGTTTCCTGACCTGAAAGGTTGTCAAGTACTTTGCCTGGCAAGTGGCGGCGGACAACAAGGACCGACTCTGGCTGCCGCGGGTGCGCAGGTTACGGTATTCGATAATTCCGACAAACAACTTGAACAGGATCTGTCTGTCGCAAAAAGTGAAAATCTCTCTCTGGAGACTCTCCAGGGCGACATGGCAGACCTCAAGGCAATTCCAGACAACCGGTTTGACCTCATTGTTCACCCCTGTTCCAACACGTTTGTACCGGACGTGAGGCCCGTTTGGAAAGAAGCTCACCGTGTTCTCAAGCCAGGCGGCAACCTCCTCAGTGGATTCTGCAATCCAATCATTTTCATTTTCGATGACCAACAAAATCAAAAAGGAATTCTTCAGGTTCGCCATCAGATCCCTTATTCGGACACCCTGAGTTTGAGTGACCGGGAACGACAAAAACTGGTCGATGCTCATGAGCCATTTTGCTTCGGCCACACGCTCGACGACCAAATCGGCGGACAGATCGATGCAGGATTTTCAATTACCGGGTTTTATGAAGATTACTGGAGCGACGAAAACGAGCCAATCGACCAATACATTGCTTCCTTTATCGCGACGAAGGCGACCAAGTCATCCGATCTCTGAACCCAGACACGTTTCATTGCTCGCTGGTTTCATTATTTGCTGACTTCCGTTTTTGATCGTTTGCCTTCGTTCTCAATCGCTTCAATTCATCAGCAAGGTCACGGGTTGCCTTGGCAGTAGCTCCACTTTGGATTTTTTGCAACTTGCGGAGCGACGCAAAATCGACAAGCGCCAGGATCAGGAGCACGCCAACGAGTAGTAGCACAACCGCGATCACCCAGATCCGGAGGATCGATTTGTCAGGCAGGAATCGATAAACCATAAACAGGATGCCAACCCACGCGATCAATCCACTGGTCACCATGCGACGCATGTATTGTCTCTGATAAAATCGAGATTCCTCTTCTGTTTGCTGCTGGAATTTCAAGCGGAAATTCTTGTCCCAATGAAACGCCATCATCGTGGCACCGCCACCAAATATTAAAGCTCCAAAAATAAAAGGATCTAGATTTTCCATTGGCCTCATCTAAAAAGTGACACACCGTGAACCTGGACCAGCATTCCAGCCTGCAATCGCATCAAACTATTTTACTTCCTGTAGCCATTGGTGAATGACCCAACCGACCTTGGCAAACGATAACGCCGAACATTTATCGACCGTATCGTCCTGGGTGTGCCAATAGGATCGCCTGGCGTTCACCGTGGGATAATCAAAATCGATCAGGTCCGTGGTCGGTATTTTTGCGATTTGGTTGAGCGGCAAATGATCGTCCCGTACTTTATGGCGTTGACGAGGAATAAACTCTTTGACACCCAGTTTTTTTGCGGTGTTCCAAATCCCCCGAGTCAAAATCGGCGCGTATTGCATACTATTTTTTTCGTAAAAAATTTGCAGCTTCGCATCACCGATCATGTCAACCAACACCCCGGACACATACCGGTGGGCCGGCGGGTTCTTGATGTAGTCGGTCGCGAAATATTCAGAACCCACGAACAAAGGATCTCGGCGACGATCGTAAACGAACTCCTCTGCATCGAAAAAAACAAAGTCGATACCGTAACTGCATTTTAATTTTGACATGTGTTTACCGAGCTCATAAAACAAGGCAACCCCGCTCGCCCCATCATTGGCCCCTAGAAACTTGCCCCGGGGATTAAACAAATCCTTGTCCGGATAGGGGCGAGTGTCATAGTGACAACAAAGCAATAACCTCTTCTTCTGACCGGGGTGCCACTGCACGATCAGGTTGACCACTTTGATGTCTGATCCAGTGAGAGGATGCCGCACCTTGAATTCCTGTTTCACAATCTTGGCACCAAAGGACTCAAAATGGCGAATCAACAGCTCTTGCTGAGCTAACATTGCCTCAGAGCCGGTAATTCGCGGGCCCAGCTCACAGACCTGTTTCAAGACCCTGTAGCATTCTTTGCCATCGAACGGGATCTTCGCAAGTTCCAACTCCTCTTTCTGGGTTTGACCGAATAATACTTGGCCAAAAACCAATAACCCCAAACAGCATCGAGACGCAATGCAGGCGAAAGGTTGAAAGACCGGGCTGCAACTTTGAGTGGTAAACATTGGTAATGAACCTGCAACTCTGCAGAAATTTTACTTCGAGACAGGCTTCGCTGCCCATCACCATCGGTGATGGCTCCCCTCTTTTCACCATGTTAGGAAAACCACGTCAATCTTAAAACGGAAAAATAAATATTTCTTCAAGGAGCCCCGCGATTCGCGATGTGCACTTCTTGATTTTCAGGACCTTTCAACAACAAATCATCGTTTTCCGATGATTATTTTCAGGCAAATCCATACCCCTGCAGCTTTCTGGTCGATCGTGATTTGAATTTCCCGCAGGGATTAAATGGATGTACAATAGGAACACGCGATCCATCGCTTTCCCAAATTTCCCAACCGATTCAGATGATCGTTCCCACCAGAATCAACTTGATTATCCCAATGGCCTGTTTGTGGATTGGCATGCTGTCATCCGTGGCCAATGCGATCCAAGAAAAACCGAACGCAGATCAACTCCATTTTTTTGAGTCCAAAATCCGACCTCTTCTGATCGATCGTTGCATCGATTGCCATAGTCACGAAAACCCCGAAAACCATTTAAGTTTGGAATCGAAGCAGGCCATGTTGCGAGGAGGAGACCTGGGCCCGGCAATCGTACCCGGCAAACCCCATCAAAGCCTCTTAATTGGCGCGATCAATCATGATGGTTTTCTGAAGATGCCGCCGAAAGAAAAACTCTCTACGGCAGACGTGGTCAACCTGACAAATTGGGTCCAAATGGGTGCTCCTTGGACCCCCGGCAAGGAACCAACTGGTTCCGAAAAAACGGCCTCTTCCCAGCAGAAGAACGGACAACCATTCGTCTTCTCGCAAAAACAAAAAGATCACTGGGCGTTCCAACCAATCACCGAACCGGATCTTCCCAAAGTCAAAGGCTCGAACTGGCCCCGATCTGAAATCGACTTTTTTATTCTCAGGCAGTTAGAACGACAGGGACTTAAACCGGCACCCGATATCGACCGGGCCGGCTGGATTCGCCGTGCGACCTTTGACCTCCTTGGGATTCCCCCGACCTACGCCGAAATTTCCGATTTCGTTGTGGACCCGTCCGCCCACGCCTTTGAAAAAGTGGTGGACCGATTGTTGGCATCTCCGCGTTACGGTGAAAAATGGGGCAGGCACTGGCTGGATGTCGCCCGGTTCGCTGACTCCAATGGACTCGATGAAAACCTTTCCTATGCCAACGCGTTTCGCTACCGCGATTATGTTATCCGCTCGTTTAACCGGGATAAATCTTACGACCGTTTCGTCCGCGAACAGATTGCCGGTGACTTGCTCAGTGACCCCAAGACCACCCCCAAAACCATCAGCGATTTTGATCCACACATCGCTACGGGTTTCCTCGCGATTGGCCCCAAAATGCTCGCGGAAGATGATCCGATGAAAATGCAAATGGACATCATCGATGAGCAATTATCAACGCTTGGGCAATCACTGATGGGCATGACCATCGGTTGTGCCCGGTGTCATGACCACAAATTTGATCCTATCCCCACCGACGATTACTATTCGCTCGCGGGCATCTTCAAAAGCACAAAGACAATGGAAAACCACAAGGTGGTAGCCGTCTGGTACGAGCGGCCCCTGATCTCTAAAGAATTGCAGGCAACCCTCAAACAGCATGAAGCAATGATTGAAGCTACCGAAAGCCAGCTAAGCAAACTGGTCGAGGAAGCCAAGAAAAAAATTCAACAGGAAGCTTTAAACCACCTGGATGAGATCCTTGTGGAATCGATCTCCTACCAGAAATTTGATCAAGCGGCCCCCGAGGCGTTAA
>JAZABE010000260.1:0-14781 GCA_036137535.1 Planctomycetota bacterium
GTCCAAATATTTCATCAAGCGACCAATTGCGGCATCGTAGGCCTCGATCATGGCAGCATACCGGGTATCTTTGATCCCCGGCCCTTTTTACCCTCATATTTCTTCAACAACTTCAACGGCGCTTCCATCGGCCAGTGCACCGTGTAGTTCCACAGACATAAAAAGAACGGCCCACTGTCCTTAACCCGAGAAATAAATTCAATCGAATCATCGGTTAAACGATCGGGCAGGTAGTCCCCGGTTTTACGGGGCGGCAAGTTATGAATCCGGTAGGGATCAAAAAACGTGGGTGGGCCACCGTAGGAACAGCCCCCCACATTCAAATCGAAACCCTGGTTTTCAGGGTAGTAACTGGCATTTCCCTGCCCTTGTTGCCCCGCAGAGTCACTGAGATGCCATTTACCCAGAAAACCGGTCGCATAGCCCGCGGATTTCAAATACTCTGCCAGTGTCTTGTATTCGCTTGCCAGAAAATCTTTGCAGGGAGCAGGGTTCAGCTTGGCCTGATCCGGTGTAAATCGCTTCTGGTCCGGAAGATGGTTTGTGATGTGCAGTCGCGCTGGAGCCAATCCGGTCATCAAGGCAGCACGCGTGGGAGAACAAACGGGAGCCGCAGAATACGCATCTGTAAATCGAATGCCTTGTGCTGCCAGTTGATTTAGGTTCGGTGTCACCAGGCTCTTATTTCCCTGGCAATTCAGGTCCATCCAACCCAAATCGTCCGCCATAATGAGAACGACGTTGGGACGGTCATCCGCAGAAACTGGAAGACTACCTGTGAAAAAAAAACAAAGAAATAATATCTGGCGACCATTCATGTGTTGTCCTTGTCGGCTCAAAACCCGGGGTTGGTAGCAAGGCAAACTCATGGTTCACCTACCTGATCCCAAAATGCGTGGGTAACATTGTACCATTAATGGGAAAACCGTCTTTGGCGATTCACCGGAACTCAGGGTGTGATTCTGTTTTACGCCTTTCAGGAGTTAGCCGTGAACGAAATTCCATATCGTGCTTCATTTTTTCTGCGAATTTCCTTCTATTCACCGTTATTGCCCAAAACTCGGATATTGTCCTAGAATGCCGCGTCTGAGAATTACATCCTGTTCCTTCCAAGCCCAGTAAACGATGTCCAAAAAAACTGCCATCCAACCGACACGTAGCGAAGACTATCCCCAGTGGTATCAACAGGTTATTCGCGCCGCTGACATGGCGGAGGTTTCCGACGTCAGAGGGTGCATGGTCATTAAACCGTGGGGCTACGCCATTTGGGAAAACATGCAAGCTGCACTAGATCGCATGTTCAAAGAAACGGGGCACGAGAATGCCTACTTCCCGCTTTTCATTCCCTTGCGATTCCTTGAAAAAGAAGCTGAACATGTCGAGGGGTTTGCAAAAGAATGCGCCGTGGTCACCCACCATCGTCTAGAACCCTCGAAGGAGGGAGGCCTCGTCCCAGCCGGAAAACTTGAAGAACCTCTGATTGTCCGGCCGACAAGCGAAACTATCATTGGCAGCAGCTTTGCCCGTTGGGTTCAATCTTGGCGAGATCTACCATTAAAAATCAATCAATGGGCCAATGTTGTTCGCTGGGAAATGCGGACCCGCATGTTTTTGCGGACCGCCGAGTTCCTCTGGCAGGAAGGGCACACGGCACATACCACCCAGGAAGAAGCCTGGGAAGAAACGCGGCAGATGCTAGACGTCTATGCCAATTTTGCGGAAAACTGGATGGCCATGCCGGTAATTAAAGGCGAAAAAACAGAGGGTGAAAGATTTCCTGGCGCTGAATCAACCCTGACCATCGAGGCCATGATGCAAGATCGCAAGGCACTGCAATCGGGCACTTCTCATTTTCTGGGACAAAACTTTGCGAAAGCTCAGGACATCAAGTTCCAAGATTCCAATGGACAGGAAGTCCACGCCTGGACAACCTCCTGGGGGCTTTCAACACGAATGGTCGGGGCACTCATCATGTCGCATAGTGACGATGATGGGTTGGTGCTACCCCCAAAACTGGCCCCAAAACAAGTTGTGATCCTGCCGATCATCAAGTCCGATTCAGATAAAACAGCAATCATGGAATACTGTCGGCAAATTGAATCGTCTTTGAAAAACCAGCGATATCACCACGATCAAATCAAAGTCATGATCGACGATCGGGATATGCGGGGTGGCGAGAAAAAATGGTTTCATGTCAAACGAGGGGTCCCCATTCGCCTAGAAGTGGGTCCTCGAGATTTGGCTGACAACAAAGTCTTTCAGGTTCGCCGCGATACGGGTGAAAGCTCATCGGTTGATCGCCATGAATTTACAAGCCATGTGGTCGAATTACTGGATGAGATCCAGTCAAATCTTTATCAACGCGCCCAGAAACACCAACAGGAAAACACGGTCTCGATTGATTCACTGGATGAATTCAAACAGTACTTCACTCCAAAAAATCGGGACAAACCAGAAATCCATGGCGGATTTGCTCTTTGTCACTGGTGCGAAGATCCGAAAGTTTACCAAATCCTGGATGAACTCAAGGTCACAATCCGGTGCATTCCCTTCAATCAACCGGAAGAATCAGGAAATTGCATCTTCACCGGTCAACCCAGTACGAAACGCGCTATTTTTGGCAAATCCTACTAGGGGGAAAGCTGCATCTCGCCAACAGAACCAACGCCTAGGCTCTGATAGTTTGTCCTGTTGACCCCAACTCGTGGGCTTTAAACCGCGGTGTTTTAAATCTGCCGGTTTTCAGGCTTCTTCAATCGCATCTTTGATCTTTTGAATGAAATGATCGCCTTTTCCCTTGGCACTTAATTCATCACACCGTTTTTGAGCCTGTTTCTTTTGATTAAATTCAAACAAAGCAACACGCTTCATCGACGGACTAAAAACACCCCAAAAAAGTTTTAGGCGGACGACGGCAGCAGCTTTTTTCTTGCGTTTGGTAGCTTTCTTTTTTTTCTTCTTAGGTCCCTTGGCTTCTGCGGCTTCTGCCGCTTCGGTTTCAAGACGTTTTTCCATTCGGTTTACGGTTTTGCGTGCCATGTCCAGTTTTGGTCCGGTAGTTTCTCGTTAAAAACCTACATTCTAACGTTTTTTCACCTGTTTTCCATGGCATCGGCTGTCACTGGGCCGCAAAGGCCAACTTTACTTTTGCCGAACTTCGGCCGAAGCCAAGCCAATCGGCCCATCACCCGGTTTTCTCCGGGGTTTCGCTGTTCAGCGTCAGCTGAGAAAATTTAAAACCACTGTACCGGGGCTTAAGACGTGATTGGGTGAACCCGAAAATCGCTCACCCGTTGTGGGGCACAATAGCAAATGGTTCCAATCTAATTCGAATTTTGTCGGGACCAATAAAAGCGTTTTTGACACGGATTCCCTTTGACAACCGGAATTAAGACCCTGGAATCACTGGCATCATGAAGCCGCCGAAAACTGTTCTGCATAACTCAAAATCCAATTTTGAATCGTCTCCTCAAACCGATCCAAATCGACTTTATCAAGTTCCTGGAAAAAACTTCTCTGTAATACTTCCTTGTTCCTGACCGTACCCCGTACAGAGATATCCAATACCTCAAATTCACCCAAGGGCCTCACCGTTAATTCAAGACGACTGTAAAACCCTCTCCGCCCTCGACCCACATCATCGCGATGACAGGCAGCACCCCAACCACGTTCACCATAGACGGTCTCAAACTGAAACCCTGGAAAATGATTGGGAAGCGGTTCCATGTGTTTTTCGATTACGTCTGAAAGATGCAGTCGGTACTTGGAATGAAGACGTTTAATGTCCTCCTGTGTCATTTTTTGATCGGCTGCAGCCTGACTTGTTTTTTTTCCTTGCTGCCGACCTTTTTCAATTGCGTTATTGAGCATTTCATCAAAACCGCTCATCCAGATTTCCTTGTCCGCCCATTGCTCAAAAACAATGCTCTATAAATGGTCAAAATAAAACAGCGAACTGCAACACCGCGCTGCCAAGTTGCTTACGTTGCTTTTCGCTAGTTCCCAATACAGTAAAGTGCTTTCGAGGTCCGCAACAAGGCTAATCCATTGACAAACACCGGCGACGCAGCGGTTTTTTCACGCAAATCGTTTTCGGCAACCACCTTCCTGGATTTCAAATTCACCACAAAGGTCACGCCATCTTCACGGGTAGAGTAAATAAAATCGCCCGCAATCACCGGTGAAGCGTAAAATTTGCCACGTCCTTTTTTAGCTTCAGCCTTCCACAAGGTGCTCCCCGACTTCTGATCGATACATTCCAGTATCCCTCGGTCATTGCAGATATAAATTTTTCCGTCTTGGACTGTCGGAGTCGGAACATCGATCGAGACCCCATCTTTGGTCCACAACGTGTTGTTCTTGGTTTGATCCCCTTGCCCACCAATTTTGATCGCACTGATGGTTTTTCCTCGAGCATAAGGAGCGTAGAGTACGCCTTGATCGAGAACCGGAGAAGCAATGGACCTCCAGTATTGGGCATTTTCCGGATTCAGGCCGCCAACCCTCCAGGTTTCCTTGCCGTCAGTTGCATCGTGTCCAGTAACATAATCGGCTCCCAAGACAATAATCTCTTCCTTACCGTCTCGCACAGTCACAATCGGGGTCGTGTAGCTTTGATCGTTTTCTTTGGGGACGTCAAAGGTTCGGTTGTGCTTCCATACCAGTTTTCCATCGGCTTTACCAAACGCAGCGACATAAGAGGGCCCTTCCTGCATGCACGCTACAACGACCTGTTGTCTTGTCAAAACCGGTGAAGTGCCTAGGTCCCACCACAAAGTATCGTCGCCAAACTTGCTTTGAAGATTGGTTTTCCAAACGGTTTGACCTTGGAAATCCAAGCACGCAAAATCGCCACTTTTAAAATAAACCCAAACGTGTTTCCCATCGGTCACAGGAGAAGGGTTGCTTCCCGAGCCCATCTTGTGTTTGCCATTTTTTTGTTGCCCAATGATTGATTCCCATTGTTTTTTCCCTTGCAGATCAAAGCAAAACACAACATTGTCATTACCACGTGGACAAGTCACAAAAATTTTGTTGTCCCACACCGCTGGTGTCGAACTACCAAAGGCTGGCAAATCCACTTTCCATTTGACATTTTTGCTGGAACTCCATTGAGTCGGGTAGTCTCCTGCCGGGGCCACACCATTGTCATTAGGACCTCGCCAATTCGGCCAATTTTCCGCGTATAATGCAGTTGAAATCAATGCCACCAATACGACGCTTCCAAATACGACACTTAATTTTGTCGATCTCATCTTCATACAAACTCCAGCGAAATCTGATTTACGTTTATTCTCAAATACCCCGACGGGAAAATCGAACATTGCCCTGTCAACTTATTTTCGGATGAATTGATGTTCGATTCAACCTCAACGAATTTCAATTAAACTGGTAGGATCCCCTGAATCTCCCCAAAAGGCTAAAAAACTTGGCACTCATTGAGTTGGTTGACGTAAAAAAAATCTACGATCTTGGCGAAGTCAAGGTCCAGGCGTTGCGTGGCGCAACACTCACCATCGAAAAGGGAGAGTACCTTGCTTTGATCGGACCCTCGGGATCTGGCAAGTCGACGCTGATGAATACCCTCGGCTGTCTCGATCGACCGACTTCCGGCAGCTTTCTGTTGGACGGCAAAGAAATCGTCTCCATGCCCCGCAATGCCCGCGCTAACATCAGGAACCAAAAAATTGGCTTTGTGTTCCAAAACTTTAACCTGTTAAACCGCACCTCAGCCGTTGAAAACGTGGAACTGCCATTGCTTTATTCCCGCGGAATCAGCACTAGGAAAAGGCGGAAAAAAGCAATTGAACTGCTGGAATTGGTCGGTTTAGGTGACCGCCTAGATCATCACCCGGGACAACTATCTGGAGGACAGCAGCAACGGGTGGCCATTGCCCGTTCATTGATCAATGACCCGGCAATCCTGATGGCGGACGAACCAACTGGAAACCTAGATAGCAAAACCAGCCGAGAGGTCATTCACTTGTTCCGCCAGCTCAACCGGGAACGAAAAATCACGATCATCTTGGTGACCCATGATCAAACAGTTGCCAAAAATGCCGATCGAATCGTGGTTTTACGGGACGGGCTGATTGTGAAAGACACCACCGACTGCGATCAAGCGATGCAAGCTCTCCAGGCAAGCGAATTAGATATTGAAGACGAAAATCCGGTCTTGCTAACCAAAAAGTCGGCTCTTGATAAACCCGCACAATCGTCACAATCGTCAAAGTCGTCACCCTCAACGGAAAACGAAGAATAATCATCTCCGTCACGTCCCGATTTTTTGAACTTTCCGTGATAACCAGACCGATTCTTCTTTTCTGGGAAACTGCCCACTGACATGGAAATGCTGCGGCTTGACGCGGTGCTTTGAATCGAAGATGCCCTTTTCAATGCTCTACCAAACCAACTCCAAGAAAATCTTTTTTCTTTATGCTGGAGTGGTTTGTACATTGCTGGCGGCCTGCCCCGTTTTTTCTCAGGATGGATACCCGACATTTTTTCCCGAGCAACGGGAACTTGAGATTCGCAGCCCGGATGCCCTTCCCAAGTACGATGTTTACAGCGAGAGTTTTGCGGCTCATGAACCTGAGACCGTTCTCTCCCAAACGCGAAATCGAATTAAAGAGGGTGATCTTTCTTTCGTTGAACCCCAGCCACTTTCGCTGGATGCTGCGATTGCCATTGCCCTAAAAAACTCAGAGGTCGTTCGTGTTCTGGGTGGCATCACGGCAGCGAGTACAGGTCGCACTATTTATGATACAGCCATCACCAACACCACGATCGATCAAAACCACGCGTTGTTTGACCCTACGGTATTTTTAAACAACTCGTTCAACCGAAATGAAACCCCAGTCGGCGTGATGAGCTCCATTCCCCTTGGAACTTCCACCATTACCGGCACTCGTACCGATGGCTACAGCCTCAGTATGGGAATCAACCAACAGTCGGTTTATGGCTCTTCGGGCAGTCTCACCATGAACACGGTTCGCAGCGAATTTCGACCCGGTTTGTTTGCGCTCAACCCACAGGTTGCCACTACGCTGGACCTAAGCTTCGCACAGCCAATTCTTCGAGGGGCCGATCCAGACGCCAATTATGCACCGATCATGATTGCAAGGATCAATACAGAGCGATCATTTTTTCAATACAAAAACGCGGTGCAAAATCTGGTGCGCAGTGTCATCGAGGCTTACTGGCAACTTGTATTAGCACGTGTAGAGGTGTGGGTGCGAGACCAACAACTCAAGCGGGGCAATTTTGACCTAGAACGGATTAAGGGGCGGGTCAAGAGAGAGCTCGACAATGAAGCCGTACTCGCACAGACTCGAGTCGCCTACCTCAATTTTAAATCCAGCTACATTTCCGCTCAAGCAACTCTACTGCAACGCGAAGCTGCGCTACGCAATCTGTTGGGACTGCCCCCAGAAGACGGCACCGAAATGATTCCGACTTCCAATTTGGGCACGACAAAACTCCCACTGAACTGGCAGGAACTACTGGGCCTGGCAGAACTGAATCGTCCCGATATCATCGAACTGAAACTGGTGATTGAAGCAGATGAGCAGCTCCTCGTCCAAAATGAAAATGCCGCCTTGCCAAACTTGGACGCGGTGGCCAATTACCGGTGGAATGGACTGGCGGGCAACATGCCTAACCTGAACGATATTGACTCTGGAACCGGTCAATTTGCTGGTTGGACGCTGGGTGTCAACTTTTCTGTTCCCATCGGCTTACGGCAGTCGCGAGCGGGAATTCGGCAGCAACAGCTCCTGATTGCCCGAGATAAAGCAAATCTCAAACAAGGCTTGCATGCGGTGGTTCACGAACTTGCAACAACCGTTCGCGGGCTGGATCAAAATTATTACTTGTATGATGTTTTCAAGGACTCCCGGGAAGCAGCAACGTTCAACCTTCAGCGACAAATTAAAGACTTTGAACGTGGCCGATCAATCTACTTGAATGTTCTTCAGGCAATCACCGACTGGGGTAATGCGGTGAGTAGTGAGGCCAGCACCCTGACTCAATACAACATCGCCCTCGCAGAACTCGAAAGGTCAACGGGAACGATTCTTGAGTCACATGGTGTCCGTTTTCTGGAAGAACGATTTGGAGCCATTGGGCCGATGGGTTCATGGTCAGAGCCCCTCTTCTACCCTTATTCCAATCCAAGTGCCGCCAACGAACCTCGCTACCAGGATTCCGGTACCAAGTCGGAATCACAATTCAACCTGGAAAATATCGGAGATCCAGATGCAGGGGCAAGCCGCCGTTAGGAACACGTTGCCAACTAGGCCAAAATCTTCTTGATCACGCTCGCTTCCTCGACACCGGAAAGCCGCATGTCGAGCCCCTGGAATTTGTAGGTAAACTTGCGATGATCGACTCCCAAAAGGTGGAGAACCGTCGCATGCATATCGTGCACAGACACAATATCTTCAACGGCGTTGTAGCCCAGTTCATCAGTCGCCCCATGAGTAATCCCTGGCTTAACCCCACCGCCACACATGAAATGCGAAAAGCCTTTGATGTGGTGATCGCGTCCGTTGCCTTGGGCCATGGGCGTTCTTCCAAATTCACCACCGAAAATGATCAAGGTATCCTTCAACATGTCGCGGGCCTTAAGATCCCGAATCAGTGCAGCGGTTCCTTGATCAACTTCTGCGGCAGTTTTGGGAATCGCATTTTTAATGCCGCCATGGTGATCCCAACCCCGATGGTAAAGCTGAATGAACCGCACGCCTCGCTCGGCCAAGCGGCGGGCTAACAGGCAGTTGGCAGCAAATGATCCATCAGCCCCTTTCGTTCCGTACTGGTCCAGCACATGCTGTGGCTCCTGGGAAATGTCCATCAATTCCGGAACACTTGCCTGCATTTTGAACGCCAGTTCATATTGGGTAATCCTTGTTTTGATTTCCGGGTCCTGAACTCGTTCAAATTGCAGTCGGTTCAGCTCATTGATGGCATCTACTATCTCACCCTGTTTTTTCCTGGAGACCCCTTTGGGATTAGTCACGTAAAGCACTGCGTCACCCGTGGATCGAAATTCGACACCTTGGTAACGGCTAGGCAGAAATCCACTGTGCCATTGGCGGGCTGCAATTGGCTGCGCCTGACCATGACGCCCCAGTGATGTCAACACCACAAAACCGGGCAAATCGTCCGCTTCATTTCCCAACCCATAAGTCAACCAGGAACCCATGGCCGGACGGCCGGAGATCAAGCTCCCGGTATTCATAAAGGTGTGTGCGGGATCATGGTTAATCGCTTCGGTACGCATCGAACGGACAATACAAAGTTCGTCGGCGACCTCACCCAGTTTTGGAAAAATGGAACAAATCTCGTTTCCCGATTTTCCATATTTCTTAAATGGATGCTGAGGTGCAAAACAAGTCAGCTTCTTGCCCTGCAATTGGGCAATCGGCTGCCCCTGGGTGTAAGAGGCCGGCATCGGCTTCCCATGAAGCTCGGCCAGTTTGGGTTTATGATCAAATGTCTCTAAATGTGACATCCCGCCCGCTTGGCAGAGAAAAATCACCCGCTTGACCTTCGGGGCGTGGTGCAGTGGACTTAAAACCCCTTGTGACTTCTGATCCTTCGGTTCTTGAACCGCCGACAACAGTTTAGGGTCCAGCAGGCTGGCCAAAGCGGTCAGCCCCATGCCAGTAGCTCCTTGAGAAAGAAACGAACGGCGAGTATTTGTCGCACCGATAAGGTTTTGGATAAACATGGTATTTGAATTGTCAGATAAAGAACCAGAACATTCTGCCCGGTGGCAGATCAATCTAATAACGGGTTATCGTCTCGTGAAGGTTAAGGATAATTCTTGCAACAGAAATCCAAGCGGCAAGTTCTTGCGTGTCCAATTCACTGGATGGCGTCCGTATTCCTGCCTTGACGGCATCCTTGGCTGATGCAGCATCTGTTAAGAATTCCTGTTTGTGTTTTTTCAGGACCTTCTTTAAGATTTCCTTCTCACGATCACTTGGATCACGATTCAAAGCCTGGTGAAACGCAAACTGCAGTCGGTCAGCCAAGCCCGCTTGAGTTCTCAAGATTGTTTCCGCAAACGCCTGAGCCGATTCGACATAACTGGGATCGTTCAACAACACCAAAGCCTGCAACGGCGTATTGGACCGGGGCCGTTGAACACAGGACTCCTCGCGGGTTGGGGCATCGAATACCGAAAGGCTGGGATGCAAAAAGGTCCGGCACCAATAGGCATAAAGACCTCGACGGTACTGGTTCTGATCTTGATTGTGTTGATAGGTGCGACGAGGAAAATTCAGGTGCTGCCAATAACCAGCTGGCTGGTAAGGTTTGACACTGCTACCACCAACCTGTTCAACGAGAAGCCCACTAATCGCCAGTGCATTATCCCGTACAAATTCTGCATCGAGGCGAAACCGGTTCTGCCGGGCTAGCCACTGGTTGGAGGGATCCGACTTTAGAATGGCTTCATCAGCAAAAGACGATTGTTGATAAGCCTTCGACATTACGATTGATTTGAGCATCTTTTTGATGTTCCATCCCGACCCAGCAAACTCAACTGCCAGATAATCTAATAACTCTGGATGAGTGGGGACGGAACCCTGGGAACCAAAATCATCGGGCGTACGGACAATCCCTTCTCCAAAAACGAGCTTCCAGAGCCGGTTGACAAACACCCGCGAGGTCAAAGGATTGCTTGGATCGACAATCCACTTGGCCAAGTCATATCGGCTGGCGACCGGCTGATCTTTTTTAGCGATCTGGGGCAAAAAAGAAGGGACCCCGGGTGTTACCACTTGGCCCGTGTCATCCAACCAGTTCCCTCGGGCCAACACTCGTGTCATCCGAGGCTGAACCGCTTTGGTCACCAGGACTGAGCGAAATGAATTTTCTAGCGAAATTTTCTTTTTTTGAAGCTGCTGCACAAAAGTCCGTGGACCTTTCATCACGGGACTGTGATCCAGAAAAAACTGATACAACTGCTTTTTTTCCTGCTCTGTCTGGTCTTTTTCTTGTCGGTTCAAAATCTTGACGATCGCCGCGGAGAGACCGCTGTTATTGTTCAAACCAGGAGCCGCAACATCTGTTAAGGAAATTCGAAACTTGCCAATATTGTGCTTGGCATAAACTGATTCATGCTTCAGTTCGATTATTAGCTCTTTTCCCGCCGAAACGATCGGTTTTTCAAAAACGAACACGGCAGACCGATTTTCTTTCTTGGTATGGCCACTCACGGCCCAACCCGTGCTCGGGTTGTTGTCGATTGCCAGCTTAATGTCATGGCCCGCCTGGGAAAAATCTGCGATCGCCTGCTTGATTTTGATCGGCTGACCGTCAAACGTTGCCAAGACGTTGGTCAGGACAATATTGCCATTGCCCCGGGCCAAACTTTGGTTACCGAAACTAGGATCAGTCAACACATCCAGCCGAAACCCACTGACGGTTTTCAAATTCGGTTTCAAGGTCATCCGATAATTATCTTTATCAGGATTTTTTCCAGTTGATTTAACCGTGTCGGCCTCCTTGACCAGCACCGATCCACCTGAAGATTCCAAATGCGTCGGAACAACCGAACGCCACGCCGGTTGATTGGCTTTCAGCTTTTCCCGCTGCAGCCGCAAAAACACACGTAATTGCCGGTCTCGCTCGTCTGTCCGGGCGTTGAGTGCCTGAGTCGCCTCGTCAAGCTTTCCCTTGACATCCGTTAGTTGTGCTTCCTGGTCGACCGAGGGAATTTTCACCGCGGGCTGAGCGCCGACAGCAACCTCTTCAATGTCCGCAAAGAACGCGGCGAAGCGGTAGAAATCCTTGCTCTTAAATGGGTCGTACTTATGATCATGACACTCGGCACATCCAAGTGTCGAGCCCATCCAAACTACTGATGCATTTCGCACTCGGTCAGCAGCGTACTTGGCCCGGTATTCCTTGGCCTGGGCACCTCCTTCTCGGGTGGTCATGTTTAACCGGTTATAGCCAGAAGCAATCAGCTGTTGGTTACTGCGATTCGGCAACAAGTCCCCTGCCAGTTGCTCCAGAGTAAATTGATCAAAAGGTTTATTATTGTTAAAAGCATCAATGACATAATCACGAAATAATGAATGCTCCCGATGGTTGTCCCCATGTATTCCATTGGTGTCCGCATAACGCACCTGATCCAGCCAAAAAACAGCCATTCGCTCACCAAAAGCTTTACGGGCAAGAAGCCCATCAACAACCTTTTCCAAGGCGCTGGGATCCCTGTCTTCGATAAAATTCTTGACCTCCTTGGGTGTGGGGGGAAGACCGATCAAATCAAAGTACAGCCTGCGAATCAGCGTTCTCTTGGCGGCTGGCGGGGACGGACTCTGCTTTCCCTCTTCCAATCGTTTGGCAATGAATCGATCGATCGGGTTTTGGGCCCATGCTTTGAGTCTGCCCGGTTCCGGAACGCGGGGTTTCACCGGTTGCTCATAAGCCCAATGGCCCTGGTACTGAGCTCCCTGATCAATCCACCGGGCCACCAGTTCTACTTCAGCGGGCGTCAGTTTCTTTTTGTTTGATCCGGATGGCGGCATCGCGTCATCCGGATCAGTACTGGTAATTCTTTCAAGCAAAGTACTCTTGGAAGATTTGCCAGGAACAATTGACGATTCGTAGGCCGAGTTCGCTTGGTCCAATCGCAAATCTGCCTTCCGTTGTTTTTCGTCAGGGCCATGACATTGAAAGCACCGGTCCGAAAGCAAGGGTTTGATATCGCGATTAAAAACGATCCTGTTTTTTTCTTGGCCGCAAAGACCAGCAAGGTCGGCCCAGCCAATGAGTAAAAAAATGAAAACAACTGGATTATTGGAAAGTCGCATGGCTGCGTGAATTCGGTTGCGTGATTTAGGCTGCGTGATTTAGGCTGCGTGAGGTCAAACGAGTAGGCAATGAAATCTCCCGCATCCACACCGCCAAGTTCCTGGCTGCGGTTCATTTTAGCTGAAGGGCAATTTTCGGGTCAACTTACCCGCCCCCCATGATGCGTCGGTTGCGACAGATTCAGCCATTTTAGATCGGCAAACCGCAATTTACTGGATTCACACCCAAAACCGGGTGATCGCCCGGTTTAATCTCGCGACGTCATCTCCATCACAAACCGCAAGATGTAATAAAACAAAAGTGCCACCGAAGCAAACAAAGCCAAAGAGGCAGCTACATGTTGATCCGTTCGATATTTGTGCAGCACATTCGACGTGTCATAGAGAATATAGCCCGATGCCAAGAAAATCATGCCTCCGGAAAACCAGATTCCCAGTCCTCCACCCAAAAAAATCGAAGCCACAATCATCGCCACGGCTGCAAGGCTACCGATCATCAGCAGCGATCGCAAAAACGAAAAATCTGTTTTGGTGATAAACACAAACGCCGTCAGCCCACCAAAAATGGCAAGCGTTGTAATTCCGGCGGCTTCAATGGCCCCCGGAAAATAGTGGGTGGCAATCAACAGAATCGGCAGAAAAAAAACGGTTTCAAACACTACGTAAAGGCCTAAACCCGCGTATTGCATGGCCGGGCTCGAGCCCGAACTGGCCCAACTCTGCGCCAGGTAACTGACCGCAATAAATGCCCCCATGAAAATCAACATATTGTATCCGCCAAACCAACCCATCACGGTGTTCACACCTACCATGGGCGCGACCACATTGATCACCAGCGTTTCCAACAAGACAAATGCCAAAATCGCACCGGCCAAGTGCGAGTACGTCCTCCTGATAAACCCTATTCGCTCTGACTCCTCGGCGTCCGCAGCAAACATCGGGTGTGAAAACGTTTGAGTCATCGATTGCGAACCAAAATATTGTGGTTCGTTGGATTGGTAATTTGACATTGAGAATTTCCGGGTCGTTGAAATAACAGATCGCTGTCTACCATTATACGAACGACAACCCCAAATGGAAACGGCGATCTGCCCCAGTTGTCCGGATCTAGTTCATCAGGGCCACGCAATCTGGCTAATCCACTGAGGTTTTCACTTTCCAATATTCATCAAAAAAATCTGCTTGCACAGGAATCCCTGGGAACCGGCTGATCGAGTCATTTGGCTCCGGTTTGGTCACCACGTCAACAATGGCCCAATCGGGCAGCATGGGAACTTGCCGGGCGTTGTTCAGGTAGGCATACTCGCGATAAGTAAAACCACTGTTGATCACGACGTATTTATTGGGATTTAATGGGTTCGGATAAATTAACAAGGGAACATGTTTGCGGGCATCAAACAATTTTTCGGACAGGGAAACAGACTGGGAAGACCATTTCAAAGGTAGATCACCAATCACCTTTGCGATGATTTTGTTGGACGAAACATCGCCCCACAAGATCAGGTTGTGATTAGCAATGTCTTGATCTGTTACTGCCTGGTCTCTTTTAACTCGTGCATGACCCCGAAACTGTTGTCGCCAATGCTTCACGGCATGATTGGCTTCTCTTTGCACCCAATCGCCAATGGTCCGGTGCAGGGGTTCACCCGTTGGCAAGACCATCAAGAAACTGCTCATGAGGGCATCGTCGATCGGACCTTGCAGCCCGTGTCGCTTCATCAGCCCACCTGATTTTTTTGCCCCAGCGACCCACGCTTGGCCATCGTGATGAATTTCAAATGTCCATGAGCGATCCGAACCGAGCCTAGGCCCCTTTATGGAATCACCATTAATGTGAACACTGATTTCTCCTGATCGAACAAAATCGACAGACCCGGCAGGCATCTCGAATCGCAGCCCGGTCACTCCCTTTGCATCCACACGAATCGAACTGCCCTCGATCACGGCG
>JAZABE010000261.1:0-1699 GCA_036137535.1 Planctomycetota bacterium
GGGCACCATTCCCCCATCGACGGTCACCAATCAATTAACCACCACGATGGACCTCCATCCGACATTTGCGCATCTAGCCGGCGCCAAGATGCCGTCTGACCGAGTGATTGACGGTAAAAACATTGCCCCAATTTTGTTGGGCAAAAACCAACCCCAAACTCCCCACGATCGTTTTTTCTATCAAAAAGGAGGAAAAGTGGCCGCCGTTCGGTCCGGCAGTTGGAAATTATTCATCACGGGAGAACTTTACAATCTAGACCGTGACATCGGTGAAAAAACCAACGTCGCTACCGAGCACCCAAAAATCGTGAAAAAACTCAATGGTTTGTTCGAAGAATTTAGCCAAGACCTTGCCGAAAACTCCAGGCCGGTTGGATTCATCAAGAACTCACGCACACTCGTTCCCCGACCGGGCGTTCAAGGAGAAAATGCCTACCGGCCAACACTGTCGATCCAATAGCGGTTGATCGAACCCCTGCAAGATTGGCCACAGGCCTGGCCGAAGCTTACCACGACGAGACTGCCCTCCGCTGCAACCCCTGTTATCAAACCATTTTCGACAGCTCCCTCACTTCCTTCACGACACCAATTCAAATGACTTGCAACTTCAGCAGTTGCACAGGAAACTTAAGGAGTTTTGTGTCAATGAAACATCAACCGTTTGGATTTATAGCCGTTTCACTTTTACTAGATAGCAAGGCCCGGCTAAAACCTGTTCGTTGTTAAATTCGTCATCCGAGCAGGCAGACGCAAACCGGCTAAACCATTCGTTCCAAATTATTTCACCGGCAGTTTCAACTTGCTTCCAATTCCTTGAAACCATTCAATGGCCCCTCATGCACCGATTTCTCATTACCGTGACAATCCTCACTGCAGGCATTACGACCATTCAACGACCGACTCACGCGCAGGTCGTGAACACGGACTTCATTAAAGCCGAATATAAAGACACCCTAGCAGGCACACT
This sequence comes from Planctomycetota bacterium, assembly GCA_036137535.1. Lineage (GTDB taxonomy): Bacteria > Planctomycetota > Planctomycetia > Pirellulales > Pirellulaceae > JABAAE01. The sequence continues at coordinate 968 of JAZABE010000261.1, forward strand.
CCGATACTCGATGATGTCGCCGAAAACCCTTCCCAAGGGTAAACGATTTCCCTTGATCATCACCCTGCATGGAATTGGAGGCCGTGGCAAACCCAACTGGGAACTAAACTGTGAAGCCAATCAGGAACTGGCAAAACCCAATCTTAGAAAAAAGCACCCCTGTTTCGTGTTGGCCCCGACGGTTTCCCAGGCCCAACGCTGGGAAAATGAACCATTGAAAGCTCTGTTGAAATTAATCGATAAACTTTCTACTGAACTCCCTATCGACACCAGGCGAATTTACATCACCGGCCAATCCATGGGCGGGTCTGGCACCTACAACGCAATCACCAAACAGCCCAAACAATTTGCCGCAGCCGCTCCAGTCTGCGGTTCTGCGAAACCAAACTCTGCGAACCGAATCGCCAGCATTCCCATCTGGATTTTCCATGGGCGATTGGACCAAATTGTTCCCGTTTCCAATAGCCAAAACATGGTCAAAGCCCTAAAAAATGCAGGGGGAAACCCCAGGTATACCGAATACCCCAAAATGGCTCATAATTCATGGAGCCAGACCTATCAAAATCCAGCCTTCTGGGAGTGGTTATTTTCTCAACAACTTCCCCAGTAAGACTGAGCCCATTCCGGGTTACCAAAACCAACCTGTCCATTCGAACTCAAAATACTATCACCCATGAATCCATTATCCGGACTCTACAACCCGCTCGGCAGCAGTGTAATCGACATCGCATT
>JAZABE010000262.1:0-7973 GCA_036137535.1 Planctomycetota bacterium
GTTTTCAAAATGGGTTTAAGTTCTTTTTGGATTCTAATATCCACACCCATTGGGTTTTGCGTTGCGTTTTATTTGGTGGGGACTAGGCTGCGAGTCATGGCTGAGAAATATCAGGCCATTTCACTACCCGATATTCTGGCTGCCCGGTTTCGTAGTAAGCTGGTGCGATTGCATGTGTCGCTCGCTGTTCTTTTTGGGGTCATTGCTTACCTAGCCGTACAGATCAAGGCGATGGCGACCGTTCTCAAAGACATCTGGAATCGGTTGTGTGAAAGCCAGGAATGGGCCATGACGACGGATTCCTTGCTGATTTTCTTGGTGATCTCTTCGGCGGTCTTGGTTTTTTATTGTGTGACCGGTGGCATTATCGCTTCGGTCTACACAGATCTCTTTCAAGGCATCATCATGGTGATTGCGGCCGTTCTCATCTTTTTTGCAGCTGCGAACGCTGTGGATGGTGGTTTTCCCGCGATGGCAAAAACCCTTTACCAGGATGATCCAGAATCCATCAGGCCGTGGGGAACCTATGGCATGATTGCCTGTCTCTCATGGCATTTTCTGTTTGCACTCGGTGTCGTGGGACAGCCGCACATTGTGACGAAGATGATGATGACCAAAAAAGTAGAAGATGTTCGGGGCACTTTGCCGCTGACGATTGCCGGCTACACCCTGGCCGCGTTACTTTGGATTGGGATTGGACTCGCGATGCGGACGCTTGTTATCCAGAACGCGCACGACATCTCTTCGTTTGACAGTCCGAATTCAACAGCACCTGAATTCCTTTTGACTTATATTTCACCGTGGTTGGCAGGGATTGTTTTTGCTGCTTTGTTTGCCGCGATCATGTCCACGGCAGACGGTTTTTTGAATGTCGGTTCAGCGGCACTGGTTCACGACTTGCCCAGGTGTTTTTCAGATCGGTCCATTACCCATGAGTTATTCTGGGCACGCCTGGGAACTTTTATGCTGGCCATTTTGTCGGCCATTTTTGCCATTGTGTTTCCTTCGAACTTGCTCGCGATGTTGGGCATTTTTGGATTCGGCGTTTTTGCCTCAGCTCTGGCCCCGGTGGTTGGTTTTGGGCTCAATTGGAAACAGGCTTCACCAGCTGCTGCTGTTATTTCAATTCAGGCCGGGATTTTGATTAACCTCGCTGACCTAGTTCATAAGGTGTCGGGGGGCTCCATCGCTTATGGTATTGCCGGAGGGACGATTGCGCTGCTTGTTTCCTCCACCCTGTTTATTGGAATTTCCCTTTTTGCTAAACCTGAAGAGATTCCGTCGACCGCTGACCCAATTAAAGAAAGCTGAAATGCAGAAACTGGTGATCACGGTTGCTGTCAACGGCAGCCTTACGACAAAAGAAATGAACCCCAACGTACCGGTGACGCCCAGGGAAATCGGTGAAGTTGCAGCCCGCTGCCGAGAAGCGGGTGCTGCCATGGTGCACACACATGCCCGCGACGAAAATGCCAAACCGTCACTTTCGGTCAAAACGTTTCAGGAGGTTCATCATGCCATCGTATCTTCTTCTGATATGATCGCGCAACTTTCCACGGGAGGACGTGCGGATATGGATATCAGAAAGCGAGGCGAAGCCACCCAGGTGATCAAACCCGAAATGGCTTCACTGACGACAGGCTCAGTCAACTTTCCGGACCAAGTCTACATCAACTCAGAGAGCGATGTGGAATATTTGGCCGGTGTCATGAAAGAGTCTGGCACCAAACCAGAGATGGAGATTTTTGAGTCGGGGATGATTGCAAACGCAGTTCGACTGGCGGAAAAAGGGCTTGTGCAATCACCGATACACTTTGATTTCGTGATGGGAATGCGCGGGGGGCAAACGGCCGATGCTCGGACGTTGTTGTTCTTGAGTGAGACGATACCGGCAGGTTCAACCTGGACTGTTGCTGCACTTGGCCGGTATCAATTGCCGATGGCAGTACTGGCGATTGTCATGGGCGGGCATGTGCGTGTTGGGTTGGAGGACAACCTTTACTTGAGCAAGGGAGTGCTGGCTTCGAACGAGCAACTGGTAGAAAGGATTGCAAGATTGTCTAAAGAATTGGGGCGGGAAATTGCGTCCCCTGATGAAGCTCGAACCATCCTTGGCATTGGAAAGTAACAGGATGTCAAATTCTGGTAATAAAAATAAAGTCGTGCTTGTGACCGGTTCCGCAACCGGGGTCGGCCGCGCCTGTGCCCTTCACTTTGCCAAGGAAGGGTACGACGTTGTTGTCAATTACCCGGGAACCGACGAGGTTGAAGCGAACGAAACGGTTAAACAAGTTAATAGTTTCGGCGTAGAATCGCTGCTGGTGAAATGTGATGTTAGTCGTAATGATCAGGTTCAGCAAATGGCCTGTTCGATCCGGGAGCGATATGAAAAAATCGATGTTCTGGTCAACAATGCAGGCAAAACGTATTTTGTGGAGCATTCCAACCTAGATGAAATGTCGGAGGCAATGTGGGACGAGATTCTGGCAGTCAACACCAAGGGTCCATTCTTGGTTACCCGGGCCTGTTTAAGTTTACTGCGTGCCAGTGACAATGCAGCAATTGTCAATGTGTCATCGGCCGCGGGAATCACTGGCTACGGTTCGTCGATTGCCTATTGTGCGAGCAAGGGGGGATTGAACACGATGACTAAATCACTCGCCAAATGCCTAGCACCCGGGATCCGTGTTAACGCCGTTTGTCCGGGACCGATCGATAGTCGATGGCTGCGAAATGCCATGACTGAAGAAGAGATTCAAGAGCGGGCCCACCAATTACCGTTGGCAAAGCTAGCCCATCCCGATGACATCGCGGATACGGTCTTTTACCTGGCTGCTGGCACCACGATGACGACGGGGCAACTCTTGGTGGTGGATGGTGGTCGAACCGTCTGATTACCGGCGGAAAACGGAGTTTTGGAAATGACAACGCAGCGAGAAACAGACGATGCAGAGGGCTAAACCGAGTCAGGTTGAACGAGACTGGATGGTGTCTGGCCGACATTCATCCAGGAATTGGGTGTCTGGGAGAATCCGTGGGTTGGCAGCTTTACTAGTGTTTTTCCTGTACAGTGATCATTGCTTTGGGCAGCAGCAACCATTACCAACGCTGCTTACGATTGAATGGAAAAAAGGCCCCAGCCTTCCGCAAGGTTTTCAGGATAGCCAAGGCGGTATTGTCGATCAATGGTTGGTGTCGGCTTGTGGGTTCTGTAGCGGTCAGACCGGGGTTCCTGGAAAGCCGAACACCTACCCACGTGGTTTTCTTAAGAAGACCTGGGCGTTTAATCTTAAATCACCTTCCCAGAAATGGGAGCAGGTTGCACTGTTTCCGGGTAGTGCGCGGCAAGGTATGCAGGCGGTTACTGTAAACAACAGGATCTATTTTTGGGGTGGTTTCAGCTACTCGAAACCCTTTTGCTACCAAGACGGTTATTGTCTTTCTCGCCAGCAGGGAGCGTGGAAGTGGGATTCACTGCCGAAATTACCTTGGCCCGTGACGGCTGCGGGGATGTGCGCCAGCGGTTCCAGTATTTTCTTTGTTGGTGGAGCTGATTATGACCAGAAACAGTTTTATTCTGCTGCCGATCGTTACGGTAAATTTCCACGGCTGGGTGCGAGACTGATGAAAATTGACACTCGGGATCTAAAGTCCGGTTGGAGCGAGTTGACACCGTGTCCCGGCACCCCCCGCTGGGTTCATGCCATGGCAGCTGTCGATGGAAAACTGTATGTGTTTGGTGGGGCAACGGGCAGTGATAATATTGCTAAAACGAATTGCACGGTCGTGGATAACTGGCAGTATGACGTGGCCTTGCAAAAATGGGCCCGGTTGGCTGATTTGCCGATTGCTTCAGGAAATTTCCCTTCGACCGCAGTCGTTTTTGCCGATCGGTACATCCTGTTGGTCGGCGGTTATCAATACAGTAATGTTCTTGGTCCTGATGGAAAGCTTCGGCCGCTGTACGGGGTTCCCCAACGACGGTACCAGGGAAATCCCATGTGTAGCGACATTTTTGTTTACGATACCCAGAAAGCCGTTTTTGGCCGGGCAACCTCTTTGATCCTAAACAACAACTTGCCGATGACCGTTGTGTCTGGTAATCGAATTCATTTGGTCGGTGGAGAGATCCAGAGTGCTGTGATTGACGAGGAACACTTTGGTCACCATCCGGACCTTTACCTTACGGGGACGATCCGGGTTCCGGCAGGAAACCCTCGGGACTAAAAGCGCATTACCGGGGGCAATAATGAAGAACTGGGCAGTCCATGTGAACTTGATTCTCAAACGAAGATTTCAAATTTCCGGGGTGAATTAATGGACTTTAAATTCTGCTTAACGCTTGCTGCCCTGTCGATGTTGAATGGGGTGCCGTGCAACGCTCAAGCCGGTAAAACCGGGGAACACCTGGACTATCACGAGGTTAAGCAAATCGATATTGACAGGCTTAATCGCGATTTGAAAAACGGTATGCCCACTGTGGACTTATCTATCTATCTTGGCGAGACGACCGGTTTTCCGCATGGGTATATCGCGGTGCCTGGGGAACTCGTTGGCTCGATTCAAAAAGCCAAAAATATTTTTATCCAGGCCGGGGTTCAGCTGAAAGTTTGTGGGGTGAAGCGAGTGGTCATGTCTGCGGATTGGTTGGAATTGACCGCGAATACGATCGAAGGAGTTGCGGTGGATCCAAAGTACAACGCTTACTTGGGCTATCGCAGGGCCAAGTGGGCTTTGACCAAGAAGGCGACGCGTGTGTTTGATGGAATGGTCGAGCAAGAAGAAAACAATGATCGAACGGTTTACTTGCTTTTCCTGAAGGAAGTCAAAATGGCCTATTTCGACCGATCCGGAAATGGAAAACCGAAAATCCGCTCGATTGCTACGGGGGGGCTTTCATTCCCGTCGTACCTGTTTGAAGATCGAATTCCTCGCCGACTGCGGGGTGTGATTACCTTGTGTCGTGATAGGGGTGATGTTGGAAGGACTATTGCGCATGAGCTTGGGCACAAGTTGATTAACGTAAGTCACGAATACCGTCACATTGACCCGCGGTTCGAAGTCCGAGGAGAAGGGGGGTTGATGATCTATGGGAGTGGCACGGAGATCCCAGCTGGGAAGGCGGGTAGATGGCAAAAAGAGCGACTCCATTTGTCACCTTATATTTACCGTCGAGCAAAAGATGGGAGTCGCCGCTGGAACCGGGACTACCAGGAAACTGGGCACTACTTTGATCCTGTCTATGGTGACCACGTCACCCCATTTGGAGAGATGAAACTGCCCTCTGCCGAATCCTCGGAGTAAAAAAGGGTCGGCGGCTAACAGACCGTTGACCCTTTTTTTTCAGTACCAGAGGCGGGAATCGAACCCGCACGGGGTTGCCCCCACTGGATTTTGAATCCAGCGCGTCTGCCAATTCCGCCACTCTGGCAAGTGTGAAAAACCCAATGAAAAAGGCAGTTAACCATTATAGCCTACTGCCTAAGTTTGAAAAGTCTTGATCTAGACAGGATCTGGTGTGAGCGAACCCAATGAAAATCAGTATGGGCTCCCCGTTTTTATGATTGATCCAACTTGATCGATCAATTCCAATAAAGCAAACCTTTGCCATATTTCTCACGCTATTGAATTAATGATCAATCGTCGAACATTTCTGGTCGCGTCAACCGTCGGCTATGCAGGGTTAAGATTTTCCGCGCCCGTGCTGGCCGACAAAATTCAGTCGTTCAAGAATACTGGTAGAGAAAGACCGGCCAAGTCAACGATCCTCTTTTTCCTCTGCGGTGGTGCTTCCCATATCGATACTTGGGACATGAAGCCGGAAGCGCCCGACGCTTACCGAGGGCCCTTCAAGACGATTCAAACAACGTCGCCCGCCATCCGGCTGTGCGAACACTTGCCGATGACGGCGCAGCAAGCCCACCACCTAGCGTTGATTCATGGTGTTACCGATGGCGGCAAAGCGACTGGCGACCATCATGCAGGCTATTACTACAACTTGACCGGCAAAGTGCCCGATACCACGTTTCGAACCCAGGGAAATGACCGAAGGCCTTACAAAGACGACTGGCCGTTTATTGGGAGTGTTATTGGATCCATGCGACCGCAACACAAATCTTTGCCACAAGTTGTTAGCCTTCCGCACCAACCAAGTCGGGCACCTTACACTCGGCCGGGTCAGTTTGCGGCTAGGCTAGGTGTTGCGCACGATCCATTCTGTTTGAAAAATGATCCTTCCTCGCCTTTAAAATTCATGGCACCGACTCTTACCGTTGAGGGTGGTTTGAATTCCGGTCGATTGAACGATCGAGTCGGCTTGAGAAAGTCACTCGATCGTGCGAGGAAGGACTTTGATTCGATCGCTGCGTCTGACGGTTACGATCATCAGAATGAGCGAGCGTTATCGTTGCTTTCATCTTCAAGCACTGCCAATGCATTTGACCTAAATCAGGAATCCAAGAAGATGCGGCAACGTTACGGAGAAACCGTCAACGGAACGAGCGTTTTGATGGCCCGTCGTTTAGTCGAGGCCGGTGTTCCGTTCGTCACGGTGTTTTGGAAGTACAACGAGAAATTCAAGGACAAGTGTCAAAGTGCTGGAAGTTGGGACACTCACGGAAATAACTTCAATTGTCTAAAAGATTTCCTGTTGCCCGAGTTTGATCGGTGTTATTCTGCCTTATTGGAAGATCTGGCCGAAAGAAATCTGATTGAAGATACACTGGTTGTGGTCAACAGCGAAATGGGGCGCAAGCCGAAGATTGGCGATCCGCGCAGCGGGGGTGTCAGTGGTGCCGGCCGTGATCACTGGACGGCCTGTCAAAGCGTTCTTATGGCTGGTGGCGGTATTCAGGGCGGGCGGATCTTTGGTGAAACCGACCAGTTTGCTGAGTATCCGGAATCACATCCGGTTAGCCCGGCAGACGTTGCCAAAACAATGTATTATGCCCAAGGGATCAATGAAATTGTTTTGGAAGATACCAAAGGACGCCCCTATAATTTGCTGGACGAAGGTCAATCCATTACTTCGTTGTTCTGAGGTAGCCGGTTTGGCATCTGACTGCAGCGGTATCGGTTAGAGAAAATTGGGATCACCGCTTTGGATAATTTAACTCCGTTCAAGCGGCGTTTTTTGGCAACTTGGGAACCGGCGCACGTTATCAATTACGGTACTTTTGGCCGGTAAACTTTCACTGCTAAATCCGGTTTACGACTTTCCAATAACTAGTTCTCGGCTCAAAATAGAAAGAGAAGGATCTTTGTTCTTGGGTCGCAAAGATTCTTGGGTCGCAAAGTGGCCGGATGATGTAAGATCGTCGCTAAACAAATTTGAATTGAAAGAAGGTTATGGAATACAAAGGCGCAACGGTGGGTGCGATTGTCCTGTTTGGATTGCTTTTTATTGGGGCGGTCTTTATGACTCAGCCCGATCCTGAATCCCGGGAAACCGTCAAGAAAGGTAAACCCAGCCCGGTGATCTCGGGAAGAATTCCCAAGCCTCAACCCGAAAAAATTGACGAGGACGCCGAGACGGAATTTACGGAGAGACCTTCTGGGCTTAAATATCGGATCCTGCGTAAATCGGACAAAGCCAAGCCGACCCACCAGGACAGCGTCGCGGTTGCGTACAAAGGTTGGACCAAGGGCGGTCAGGTTTTTGATTCATCCTATGGACGTGATCCGCCTTACTTCGAATTGAAAGGCGGAGGATGGGGAGTGATTGAAGGATGGAAAGAAGGGATTCCGCTCTGTGGCGAGGGAGGTATGTTGGAGTTGGAGATTCCCTACGAATTGGCTTACGGGGAGTCTGGACACGGGCCAAAAATAGGTCCTAAAGCAACCCTGTGGTTCCAGGTCGAGGTATTGAAAATTTTCTCCAATTAATGAATTGTGAAAAATAGAAATCATTGCCAGTACTGGTTGCCGGCGTTCTCCTGGGCCAGGAGTGAAGCAAACCGATTATCAACAAGTTG
>JAZABE010000263.1:0-13081 GCA_036137535.1 Planctomycetota bacterium
CACGGTTGGTTAGCTGGACACCTTCCCGTTGATTCTCGCGGGTGGACATCATCGACTGGACCCGCATAAAGAGGCTCTCGGGTCCTGGTTCGCCGCCGCCCGCAACCCGCCGGACCACTTGGATCAATTCATCGGGTGACGCATTTTTGAGTACATAATCTTTGGCGCCCAACGCCACTGCCCGCGCAACGTAGGTCGGGCTGTCGTAAGTCGATAAAACAACTACTTGAGTCTTGTGGGATTCGGCCTTGAGCCGGGATAGAGCCTGGATACCATCGGCATCCGGCATCCGGACATCCAGCAGCAGCACATCAGGTTTTACAGCCACCGTTTTTTCATAGGCTTCCTGACCGTTACAGGCCTGATCGAGGATCTCTATTCCGGAGCCCTGAAAAATCTCAACCAGCCCTTTTCGAACCACTTCATGGTCGTCTGCAATTACTACTTTGATCGTCATGTTTTTGCTTTAAAAAAGAACAGTCGGCTCTTGTCTAACCATCGGTGCAGATCGTGCCAAATCCAATCCTGACGAATATCCGGGTTCTCCATTTTATCCGGAATACAACCGCTGGAGAATTGCCTAACTCCCATGATGACTAATTTCGACATGTTGAATTTTTTTGACATAGTGGGTTCAGCGACCTAAATCATTCATACGGACAAAGCACATCTTTAGCAAACGCCATTCCCGAGGCTAACAAATGAAGACCCTCAACAACGAATCCCGTCAATCCATCCTCTTGGTCGATGATGACCAGCGTCTTCTTGAATCCATGGCGGACTGGATGCGGTCACTTGGTTTTGAAATCTCTGCGGCAACTTCTATTGAATCTGCAAAAACAGCCATCCAATCCCGGGAATTCGACTTAATCATCACGGATCTTCGTTTTGAAAAATCAGACGGATTTGACCTGTTACGATTTTGCCAGCATCAAACGCCTGAAACACCTGTGCTGTTGCTAACCGGTTATGCCACGATGAACACCGGAGTCGAGGCACTTCGGGCCGGAGCATTTGATCTTTTGACCAAACCCATTATCGACGAAGAACTACTTGTGGCCATTGATCGGGCACTTTCCCAGCAAAAAGTCATTGAAGAAAACCATCGCCTGAAAGCAGAACTAGATCATCGGTTTTCACTCGACGGTGTTGTCGGATTCGACGAATCCATGAAGAAGCAATTTGAAATTATTGAAAGCGTGGCCGATACCCGGGCCACCATCTTAATCACCGGTGAAAGTGGCACCGGAAAATCACTGATCGCCCGCTCGATCCACCGAGCCAGCAGCCGTAGAAAAAACCCCTTTGTAGAACTTGCCTGCGGAGCCCTTCCTGAAACCCTGCTTGAAAGTGAGCTTTTCGGCCATGTTGCGGGATCCTTCACCGGTGCAACCGGCGACAAGATCGGCAAGTTCAAACAAGCCGATAGCGGCACAATCTTCTTGGACGAAATCGGGACGGCCTCACAAAGCCTTCAGGTCAAGCTCCTTCGCGTGCTCCAGGACTTTGAATTTGAACAAGTGGGTGGAACGGAAACCCACCACGTAGACTCTCGTGTCATCCTGGCAACCAACGAAAACCTGGAGACCGCAGTTGCCGAAGGCCGTTTTCGCCAGGACCTATTTTATCGGATCAATGTCATCAACCTGGAACTCCCTCCCCTGCGGGAAAGAACCAGTGACATTCCTTTGCTGGTGGAACATTTCCTGAAACAGGCCTGCGATCAATTAGGTAAAGCAGTCAAAGGCTTTGAAGAAGAGGCGATCCTCCAAATGCAAGGCTACCATTGGCCAGGGAACGTGCGGGAGCTGCAAAACATTGTTGAGAGAGCGATCCTGCTTTCACGCTCGGACTACATTTCGCCCAACGACCTTCCGCCGATGCTTCGCCAAAGCACCACCCCCTTGGCCGTTACCTCGGATATTCGCAAAACTCTCAAGGAAGCCCTAGAAGAGCCGGAGCGTCAGATTATTCTACGAGTCCTGAAACAGAATCATTACAACCGAAACGAAACGGCCGAATGGCTGGGCATTAACCGGACCACCCTTTACAAAAAAATGAAAAAACTGGGACTGGAAGAGCTCTGCCCCCAGTAAAGGCCTTGAACCCTCCAGGACGCCCCATTTTCATTTTGGAAGCCAAAAAAGACGGCAACGATTGCCGTCTTTTTTTTCACGCCATTGAGCTGCCTGCAAAACCGAGCTGCCTGCAAAACCGGGCAATTACCTGCCCGAAACGGCCGTAGTTTTAACTCGACAAAAGTACATGTCTGCGGTGATGTACAAATAGCCGTCGTTGCCAAACGTACAGTTTGCAGTCGCTTCCTTTGTATTGAGCTGTCCGATCAACTTGCCTTTTTTGCTAAAGACCAACACACCGCCGGGGCCAGTGGCCCAGAGGCGACCTTTGGAATCAACATCCATTCCATCGGGAAGACCTTTTTCTTTGCCCACCCATTCGGTGGCATCATAGAGCACTTTGCTTTTGCCCAGCGTGCCGTCTTCTTTCACCGGGAATGCCTTCCAGATCGCAGCCTCGGGATCTGACTGGGCCACGTAGAGTGTCTTGTAGTCAGGTGAAAAAGCGATGCCATTCGGACGAGTCATTTCTTTGGTAAGCAGCGTGATTTTGCCCTTGGAGTACCGGTAGACGCCACACCAATCCAGTTCTCGACTAGGATCTTCCATCCGCTTAGGCAATCCATACGGAGGATCGGTAAAGTAAAGATCTCCGCTGTTGTGAAACGCAAGGTCATTGGGACTGTTAAACCGTTTACCTTCAAATCGATCGGCCACGACAACTGCTTTGCCATCCACCATTTTTTTAATACAGCGATCACCGTGGCAGCACATGAAAAGTGTCCCCTTGGGCCCCAGCATCAATCCATTGGTACCCGGCTCGGTTCCGGTGAATTTTTCTTTACCCGTGTATCCGGAAGGTTTCAAAAAAGTCGTGGTTTTCCCTTTTTCTCCAATTTTCCAGCGGACGATCATGTTGTTGGGAATATCTGAAAACAGGATCTCGTTTTGGGTCGGAATATAAACGGGGCCTTCAGACCAATCAAAGCCTCCTGCAAGAACCTCTATTTTGGATCCCTTGGGAACCAGTTTTTCAAACCCTTTTTTGTGCCAGACAATCTCACCAATCGAGTCGGGAAGCTCTTTGGCTTGTTGAGATGAGGCAGAGCCGGTCCACCCAGCTAGGGCAACCCAAATGGCGAGCATCAGTGGACTCATTGATTTGTCAACTTTCATGGGAATCCTCTAAGATGAAAATATTGTGCGTTTACCCAGTCCACGTGAATTGTTCACGTGAATGAATCAACGGTGATAGCCCATGGTACTTTGGCCAAATTTCGTTGGCAACTTGGAACGGTTTGAGGCAGCCGATACCATGGAGGATTCGGGAGCACAAATTCTTCGGCGAAACGGGGATTCGCAGGCCCCGGGACCACTGGATTTCCCCCGGTTGGGAAAAAAATCTAATCAAAATATTCGGAGTCAGCATGAAAAAGATCTTGGTGTTCCTGCTTTTAATTGGCATTGAAATTTCGGCCACTGGACAAGACCAACAACCCAAGGATGAGATCCTTGCCGTGAAAGCAGAAATCCAGACCGCCAAATGGGCCGAAAAATGGTGGATGCCGCGCCACAAGCAAAAACTGGCGGATCTCAAGAAACAGAAAAAAGTAGACCTGCTCTTTATTGGCGACTCAATCACCCATGGATTTGAAGGCAGCGGAAAGGAAACTTGGGAAAAATACTATGCCCCGCGCAACGCGTTTAACATCGGCTACAGCGGCGACCGGACCGAACACGTCATTTGGCGACTCCAAAACGGTGAAGTGGAGGGTATTTCGCCAAAACTCACTGTCGTCATGATTGGCACCAACAACACGGGGCACCGAAAAGAGAAACCCGAACACACCGCTGCGGGGATTAAGAAAATCATCCAGGAGCTTCAAACTCGACTCAAGAAGACAAAAATACTTTTACTCGCCATCTTTCCACGCGATGCCAAACCGGACGGGCAATACCGTGTTATCAATGATGGAGTCAATGAAATCATCAAGGGTTTCGCCAACGACCAAGAGGGGGTGTATTTCCTGGACATCAGTGACCAATTCCTTGCAGAAGATGGATCGCTTCCCAAGTCCATTATGCCCGACCTACTTCACCCCAACAAAAAGGGATATGCGATTTGGGCAGATGCAATTGAACCAACCGTCAAAAAACTGATGGAGAAATAAGGAGAACGAACCTAGATAACACGATTGTTCAATGGTAGCTTGAGGCACAAATGGTTCGTGTGGGTAAAGCTTGTGATCACCGAAAGGATCCGTCAACGTGACCGTTGACGGGAAAAGCATAATGGTAGAAAAATTTCTGGTACGCGATGCTCGAAACCGGGAGCATATCGGGAAACAGGTCTTGCTCCAAGGCTGGGTTCGCACGCGCCGCGACTCCAAAGCGGGATTTAGCTTCATCGAACTGAATGATGGATCGTCCCAGGGCAATATTCAGATCATTGCCGATGCCGACTTGCCAAATTACGAATCCGAGATCAAATCGTTGACTGCTGGGTGCAGTATTTCAGTCGAGGGAGAAGTCAAAGAGTCCGGTGGAAAAGGGCAAACCACTGAAATTCAGGCCAAGACATTAACCCTTTATGGCACAGCGGATGCGGAACATTATCCACTCCAGAAGAAACGGCATTCTTTTGAAAAGCTGCGAGAATGGGCTCACCTTCGGCCAAGAACCAACACTTTTGGGGCGGTGACTCGCATTCGAAACTGCGTCTGCAACTCCATCCACCAATTTTTCCAGGAACAGGATTTCTATTACATCCACACACCCATCATTACCACCAGTGATTGCGAGGGTGCCGGTGAAATGTTTCAGGTGACAACATTGAACTTGGAAGAACTCGCAAAACGTCAGGTCGACAAAGTCGAATACAAGTGGGATTTTTTTGATCGCCCTTCGTTTTTAACCGTCAGCGGTCAGCTGGAAGCCGAGATTTTTGCCTGCGGGATGGGCAAGGTCTACACGTTTGGACCAACGTTTCGAGCTGAAAATTCCAATACCACACGACATCTTTCTGAATTCTGGATGATCGAACCCGAAATGGCTTTCTACGATCTGAATGACAACATGGACTTGGCAGAGCAATTTCTCAAAAGAATCTTTGGTGATGTCCTGGAACGATGCCAAGAAGATATGGAGTTTATTAACCAGAGAATCGACAACCAGATCCTCGAGACCTTAAACTCCATTCTGGCCAGCAACTTTAAGCGAGTCCCCTATACCGAGGCCATTGAGATCCTAGAATCCTGTCAAAAGAGTTTCGAATTTCCGGTTCAATGGGGAGTCGACTTGCAATCTGAGCATGAACGCTACCTGACCGAGGAACATTTCAAGCAACCGGTCATCCTGTTTGATTACCCTAAAACCATCAAACCGTTTTACATGTATTGCAATGATGACGACAAAACAGTTCGCGCGATGGATGTCCTGGTTCCCAGCGTCGGTGAAATCATTGGGGGTAGCCAAAGAGAGCATCGGCTGGAGATCTTGGAAAGTCGCATGCAGGACCAGGATATGAACCTAGACGATTACTGGTGGTATCGAGATTTGCGGAAGTACGGTACGGTCCCTCACAGTGGATTTGGACTGGGATTGGAACGCATCATCCAATTTGTGACCGCCATGGGAAACATCCGTGACGTGATTCCATTTCCACGGACACCGGGAAATGCTGATTTTTAGTGCATTCGCTCCCGTCAGAGTTTTTGGCAAACGGTGCCATCTATTAAGTCACTCGCCTGCGCAGTAATCTGATCTCTTTGGATCAGTCTCCTAAGAACCACACTTCAATTCAAAAAGGCACGGCAATGCAACGACTGACGTATTTTGGATTCTGCTTACTCGGATTATCTGTTTACACCATCGCGCAGGACAAGGGACTCAAGACCGAAAACTTTGATCGAAAGACCCGCGTTCAAGACGATCTTTACCGACACGTCAATGGTAGCTGGATGGATAAAACCGAGATCCCGGCCGACAAATCTAATTACGGTTCGTTTACGGCGTTGGCTGATCTGTCACAACTTCGCATCAAACAGATCATCGAAGCCGCTGCCAGTGAAGAACACCCGCAGGGTAGCAATGAACAGAAAGTCGGTGACTTCTTCAAAAGCTTTATGAACCAAGCCGCAATCAACAAGAAAAAAACGAAGCCAATTCAGCCAATGCTGGATAGTATCGACAAACTTGATTCCCATAAAAAAGTTTTTACCAGTTTCGGTCGACTCGGAGCCCGCGGCGTTGATACGCCACTCGGCGTCTTTGTCTCACAGGATGCTAAAGATTCGACTCGTTATCTGGTTCACATGATCCAGAGTGGCACGTCATTACCGGACCGAGACTACTATTTGAAGGATGATGAAAAATCAAAAGCGGCACAGGCCGCATTGATGCAGTATATCGCTAAAATCATGGACACCGCCAAGGTAAAAGAGGCCGGGAAAGCGGCTGAAAAAATCTTGGCGATCGAAACTCAATTGGCCGCAGCCCAGGTTGACCGGACAACCTTGAGAAATGTTGAAAAACGCTACAACAAGATGCAGGTCAGCCAGCTTGGCAAAAAATTCAAAACCGGAAACTGGAAAGGGCTCCTCAAAAACGCCAAGATCCCCGAGGTGGAAAATATCATCGTCATGACTCCACCCTATTTTGAAAAGTTCAATAAGATCTTTCGGGAAACCAATGTCGAGGATTGGAAAACCTTCCTCAAGTACAAGATTATTGATTCCGCGGCACCTTATCTGGCCAAGGAATTTGAGGACGCTCACTTTGAACTCTACAGCAAAACCTTGGCGGGAGTGCCCCAGCAAAAACCGCGTTGGAAAAAAGCAGTTGACACCATTAGTGGTCAAAGAGGCAAAGGAACCTTGGGCGAAATGGTTGGGAGTATTTATGTCAAACAACATTTCAGCGAAGACGCTAAAGAGCGAATGGACGAATTGGTCAATAATTTGCTCGCCGCGTTTAAAACTGGTATCGATGAACTCCAATGGATGAGCAATACCACCAAAGCCGCGGCCAAGGAAAAACTCGCCAAGATTCGCACCAAGATCGGCTACCCGACCAAGTGGCTCGATTACTCGGAACTGGTTGTCAAACCGAATGACTTGTACGGAAACATGACTCGGTCGAACCAGCTCGAATACAGGCGAATGATCGACAAACTGGGCAAACCGGTCGACAAAGAAGAATGGGGAATGACACCTCAAACCGTCAACGCCTACTACAGTCCTTCAAAAAATGAAATTGTCTTTCCAGCGGCGATATTACAACCACCGTTTTTTGATTTATCCGGTCCGGATGCACTTAATTATGGTGGAATCGGTGCGGTCATTGGACATGAAATCAGTCATGCATTTGATGATCAAGGCAGCCAGTACGACGGAGATGGCAATCTCCGCAACTGGTGGACCGATGAAGACCGGGCTAATTTCAGCAAGCTGGCCGAGCAACTGGTAAACCAATATTCCCAGTACGAACCCCTGCAAGGCAAACGGGTTAACGGCAAACTGACACTGGGTGAAAACATTGCCGACCTTTCGGGATTAGCGGTTTCTTACAAAGCCTACAAGATTTCACGTCAAGATAAAAAGGAAGAAACCTACGCCGATTGGAACGGTGCACAGCTTTTTTTCGTTGGCTGGAGCCGAGTCTGGGCGAGGAAATATCGTGAAGCCGAAATGGTTCGCCGTCTCCTGACGGACCCCCATTCTCCTTCACGTTACCGAGCCAACGGCCCGGTGATGAATATTAACGCTTTTTATGAAGCCTTTAACCTGAAAGAAGGCGACAGGCTGTATAAATCTCCAAAACAGCGGATCAAGATTTGGTAAACCTCAGGGGGTCTGGCTGGCTTGTTGGGTTTCAGCCCATTTTGAAAAACACTCGGAACCGGTCGGCGGCTCCGGTGTTTAAACCCTTGTCATTCGTTCCTTGGATTTTGCAATCAAGATGTATTTTCGCTCTCGTCTGTTAGTGAAAGAGTGTTCTCCGAACCGTTTACACTTTTTCCTAGGGATCATCGTATTGTTTGTTGACCCAGTCTCCTATTGCCGAGTTTCCCAGGCCCAGGAATTCACTCCCTTTCAAAAGCATGATCCTCCGGAATTTACCACCGCTTTGATTAAAGATGGCACCTTGCGTTTCACGGAATTGGGCGAGGCCCTCGATTACCGCACCGAAGTTGTCGAAATTATGGTGCCGCAAAAACGGACCTTCGAAAAACCGATTACTGTCAAAGTCCCCCAAGTGATTGAAAAAAACGGGAAAAAAATCACCACGTACAGAAATGAAACCCGCTTCGAAACCGTTCTCGAGACGGTCCTGAAAAAGAAGAAGCAAAGTCGCCAGGTCCCCGTAAAAACAACTCGAATGATTCTCAACGAGGTCGCGTTGGCTCGCAAAGAATTCACTTTCCGGACCGTTGGTGGGCGATCACTGGAAATCGAAGAAGCCAAAGTAGAACTTTCAAAATGGCGGCCCGCGATTATCCTGCGCGACCAACAAGTTTTAGCCCCTTATTTCAAAACCATCCTGGACCCCAAAACCATCGTCCTGATCCAGAAGAAACGTGTTAAACGAGTCCTTCGTGAACCTGAAACGCAAAAATAAACCGGCAGCAACTCCATGGTGTGCGTGACTGTTCGCCCTTACCAATAAATTCACCAGCAATCCAAACGCGGCACCGCAGTCTGGGGTCGGGTTTCTAAAAAACTTCGGCAATCCGGCGGACCCGGTCCAGACCCTTATCGATGGCTTTAGCCGAAAATGGCTAACAGCAACAAGGACAAGACCCCAAAAGGAATACACCACCATGCAAACCAGTGAAATTTCCCTTTCTGAATAAAATTGGCCAACCAAAGCAGCGAACCGTAGCCCACTGCAAATGAAATGGCTGCGCCGACTAACAGCAGCGTTACATTCGCATTTTCACTGCCGGTGTCCTTGCTTAGCGAGATTATTTCGTAAACGGTTGCCCCGGCAATAATTGGCAGCGCTAGCAAAAACGAGAAGGTCGCCGACGCGTCTGGTTTTAATCCCAAAAATTGGCCGGCAACAATGGTTGATCCACTGCGAGAAATTCCCGGCAAAATGGCAAATGCCTGTGCACAACCGATCCCCAAAACCATCCCAACACTCGCGTGTTGATAGTCAACACCCTCTCTGCGATTCAAGAATCGGGACGCCCCCAAGATCACACCCGTAACCATGAGCATCGCGGCTGACAGCCAGGGGTTCTCCATGAGCCCCGAATTGTATTTTTTTATCCAAATTCCAGACAAGGCCCCGGGAATCGTACCAATCAGCAAGAGAACCATCACCTTGCGGTCCGAGGACACCAGCCTGAGGACTCGGTGCCAATAGAAAACCAAGATTGACATCAAGGTTCCTGCATGGAGCATGATGTTGAGTGTTCCTGTGGCCTCTTGGATTCCCAACCAATGGCCGCAGAGCACCAGATGCCCAGACGAACTGACTGGCAGAAACTCGGCGATTCCTTGAATCACCGCAAGCAGGATGACGTCCCAGAAACTCATTTTTACGTTATCGGCATGAATTGCTGGTCTTTCTATGCATAATGCTCCTCGTCAAAAAAAAAACAACCGATTATATTGTGAAATAGATGATTGATCAAAATCCTGCAATTGGCCCTTTGCATTCATCACGAATCTTCTGGATTTTCGATGAGACCGGGCAGAACCCCCGTACTCGTCTTCGCTGGACTTTGGATCTTCTAAAGTACTTCCCAGGGAATTTTGATCCAGGAACATCAGGACAGTTCAGCGATTCCGAACATTGCTGAATTTCCCCTTAACCGGAAAGGCTAATCCATGGTTGCTCCGTCAGCAAAGACGATGTTTGAGAAAATATGGGACCAGCATGTTGTCCACCATGAAGCTGGACAACAGTCAATTCTCTACATCGATTTGCATTTAGTCCACGAAGTGACCAGCCCCCAAGCCTTTGAGGGGCTACGGCTGGCCAATCGAAAATTACGGCGACCGGAATTGACAGTGGCGACTCCGGATCACAACATCCCAACCACGGACCGAAACCTACCAATCACTGACCCCATCTCCAAACAACAAGTCGACACGCTTCGGAAAAACTGTATTGACTTCGGGGTGAAATTGTACGACTTGGACAGCATCCAGCAGGGCATCGTGCATGTGATCGGCCCGGAAATGGGATACACACAACCGGGCATGACTATTGTTTGCGGAGACAGTCACACCGCAACTCATGGTGCTTTTGGCGCCCTGGCCTTTGGAATTGGAACCAGTGAAGTCGAACACGTCATGGCCAGCCAGACGCTACTTCAATCCAAGCCCAAAACGCACGAACTGCGAGTCGATGGAAAACTGGCACCTGGCGTAACCGCCAAGGATCTAATCCTGTACATCATTGGTGACCTTTCAACCTCTGGTGGGAACGGCTTTGTTTTTGAATACACGGGCGAGGTCATTCGCAATCTTTCCATGGAAGAGAGAATGACGGTTTGCAATATGTCGATCGAGGCCGGTGCGAGAGCGGGTATGATTGCACCGGACCAAACCACTTTTGATTACCTCCGTGGGAAAGAACATGCTCCGCTGGATTTTGATGCAGCAGTTGAAAAATGGAAATTATTGCCAAGCGATGTCGGCGCCCAATACGACAAAGTCAAAATCTTTGCCGGGCCGGAAATCAAACCCCAAGTCACCTGGGGAACCAATCCCGGGCAAGTCTGCGGAGTGAATGAAAGGATCCCCTCCCCGAGTGATTTTGATAGCGAGCTGGCCCAAAAAACAACTGCCGCAGCATTGAATTACATGGGACTGCAGCCGGGTTCAAAGCTAGAAGAGATTTCGGTGGACCGTGTCTTTATCGGCTCCTGTACCAACGCCCGTATCGAAGACTTGCGGGCAGCGGCAAAAGTTGCCCACGGGCATAAGGTCGCTCCACAAGTCAGTGCAATGGTGGTGCCGGGAAGCGGCGTAGTGAAACAACAGGCTGAAGAAGAAGGTCTCGACCGAATTTTCACCGGGGCGGGATTTCAATGGCGGGAAGCGGGTTGCAGCATGTGCTTGGCAATGAACCCGGACAAACTCCAGCCAGGAGAACGGTGTGCTTCAACCAGTAACCGCAATTTTGAAGGGCGGCAAGGAAAAGGAAGTCGCACTCATTTGGTCTCCCCGGCAATGGCCGCCGCTGCCGCCATTACGGGGAAATTCACAGACATCCGACAGTGGAGTTTCAAGTAACTCGATAGGCCTGCTCTTTCTTTGTCCTGTGATCTTCCCGGTTCTGCCTCACAGAAATTTTCCACGGACCCAGCGACTTTTGAGCGCTCAGCCGACCGGTTCCCAAGGTTGAAACAGGCCCACCGGCTCACGACCTACTTTTGATCAGCCTTTTTTTGGGGCAATGAACCCTCACCCAATTTTCCGGGCACTGGATTGTCAGGCGATGGCTCACCAGCGCTCCCCGGTTTGTCATCCGTGGGTTGATTGTTTTGTTTTTCCAATTCCTCCAACGCTTTCTGTCTTTCGATGCGTTCTGCAAGCTCTTTGGTGGTCGTTGGAAGGCCGTCCTGCATTTGCCGCAACGCTCTTTTGTCTACAAGATTCTGCAAAGGAAACCCCAGCGGCCAATCTGCCTGCACTTTTCTCAAATTACCATAATATTCCTTCATGGCGCCTACCAGATCATCATCCATAACATCATCAGCCAAGTTAGAAAATTCACCAAAAACCGTCTTCCATTTGGCAAAAGATTTCTCATAAAACTGGATGGCACCAGGCTCCATAATTTTTTCAATCACGGGTTGGTTGGTTTTGGGGTCGATCACGACATTACCATCTTTGTCTCTTTGCTCCCGCGTAATTTCCTGCTCGTCAAATTTGGTATCTTTCACGGCCTGGCGAGCATCAAAAAGTGCCTGCCGCGCTTCAACCGTAATTTGCTTTGACTCTGCCAGGCACCGGTCTTTCCAATACGAGTAGTTAACAGTCCCGCGATACTTGGATACAAACTCCAGTTCGCGGGTTTTGATCTGCAACTCTAGTTTGATTTTTTCAAACTTGTTCCGATCTTCTTGCGACAGTTCTATTTTGCCTTCAACGATTCTTTTTTCTATTTCTTCGTTAAATTCTTTATCCGTATCGACTTCCATAATGCCCCTGGCAACGGCATGCAATCTCCCTTGTTCCTGGTCCACGATTTCATCAAGTGGCGTATTATAGGCCTCCCACATTTCTGGTGTGACCTTGGAACGACGCGCTGCAGCAAGCTCCTGTCGTATCTGGGGAAACATCTTGTCAAGTTCCTCCCGCTGTTTCTCCATCTCTCGTTTGGAGTCCGAAAGCCGATCGAGAAATACGGGGATTTGAGTTGAGGTGCGAATTTCCCGATTTCCATATTTTTCGACCCATTCCTCCAAAGCATCTTCCCAGGCTAATCGAGCAGCTTCATCCGGCCTGAGTTCTTTTTCAAAATCAATGGCATAATTTCGCAGCTGACTGGGTGCTCCTTTGTAGAACATGATTCCGCTCGTTCGACGTTGCATCCCATTATCGACAGCCGTTCTCGATTTGTCATACCAGTGATAAGCGGTCAACCAATTGTCTGGTCCACCCAGAGGCTGGGAATCAATATCATGGGTGTCGATTCCATTTTCCTGAAGCTGAAGATGATAGTCCTTGTCCTTGCGAAACATTCGGCGAAACTGTGTTTTTTCGTCCGAACGCCCGAGTTTCAAACCAAAAAAGAAGCCCAGCTGATCAAAGATTCGGTGATCTTTCCGATTAAAGGCAATTCCGGTCATCAGGTACGAAAGCCCCTCTTTGACCCAGTGATACCGATACTGATAGTCATCAAATTCCCGGGAAATGTTGTACGACAAGTTGTGGGCCTGAAACTCCCAAACCTTGATAAAGTTAGGTTGAAGCGCAATCAACGTTTGGGTGGACGTTCTCATCCGGTCCCATTGCTCCTTCATTTTGGCTTCTTGGATG
>JAZABE010000264.1:0-4760 GCA_036137535.1 Planctomycetota bacterium
AAGAAGTGTCCCGACCACCACTGCAGTCGAACTGATGTCGACCCAAAACACCGCAATGCAACCAAGGTGGATTAGAATGAACGGAATGGCACGGAGCCAGTCAATTTTTTTGCGCTGTAAAACATCCTGAGTTTCGCAATAGTCTTCGCGCCAAAGCCAATCCTGTAACCGGGCAAACGGTTTGAAAATCGCAGCTTTCGGTTGGTTTGCTGCAGATTTGGATGATTTGGTGAGAAAGCTTTGTGGCATTAGAAGATGGGGTCAGGGACGCAAATTCCCGAGATTTAAGATTTTAAGCGTTTTGAATCAATGTGAACTGAATGGTGGTTTCAACTCAAACTCGACTATGCGCCGCCAAACGAAATCGTGATGATGAACATTCATAAATCGTAAAGTTTCTGTTATTGGACATCAACGGGTTCAGGGACAAATGGGCATTTTTGAGTTCGCTTTTACCTTGTTTATGCTCGTTTTCCTTCAAGCGATTCTTGGATTTGATAACCTGCTGTACGTTTCGATTGAATCGAAACGGGTCGAAGATCAGCACCAATCTTACGTTCGCCGTATGGGAATCGGGTTGGCCATCGGTTTTCGGATTCTCTTGCTCTTTTTGGTTATTTTTCTGTTCAAGTTGGTGAGTAAACCACTTGGCCGGATAGACTTGTCGACCACGTCAGTGGACGGAGAAGGAGCGGAACAAATCTTTCAATGGTTGGTTGCGGAGTTTACCGTCGAGAGCGTGATTGTTTTGATTGGTGGGATTTTTATTATTTACACTGCTTTCAAAGAGATTTTCCACATGCTCTCGGTCGAACATCTCGGCGAAGATGAACACAAGGGAAAGCCAAAACGGTCGGTTGGCCAGGCGATTACCTGGATTGTCGTGATGAATATCGTGTTTTCGTTCGATTCGATTCTGAGCGCGTTGGCATTGACGACGAACCTTTGGGTGATTTCACTGGCCATTCTTGCCAGTGGTGTGATGATGATTTGGTTGGCGGATGGGGTTTCCGCTTTTCTTCAAAAAAATCGAATGTACGAAGTGCTGGGGCTTTTTATTCTTCTGGTTGTCGGAATTATGCTTGTTTCAGAGGGCGCTCATAAGGCTCATCTACTCTGTTTTGACCATGAAATCCATGCCATGGAAAAAAGCACTTTCTATTTTGTGATCGTGATTATGGTGTTGATCGATGTTGTTCAATCGAGATACCAGCGAAAATTGAAAATTGAAAAGGAACAGGTCGGTGCGGCTTAATTAGCCAGCCGGGAAACTCTGGAGCCGGTCAAAAACCGGACGTGATCCATGAATCCAAGCAATCAAGGTCCGCTGGACTCTCTGGAAGATTGGGATGAGGATGTGGTTCGACGTTACCCCGAAGCGGGGCCGGCAGCGGGTGGTTTCCGTAATTACAGTGAGGCTCCTGATCGTGTGCAGGAGTTTTACCGCTTAAATCATAGGCATCAAACGGTTGAAGTTAACCAATCCAAACGCGAACAGTTTTTGCAGCTTCGCCAAGCTCGGATGGGGATCTGGGAGGCGATGGAATTGCTTAACCAGTTGGGGGACGAAAGTGATCCGGATACGGAACTTTCCCAAATAGAACATCTTTTGCAAACGGCGGAAGCGATTCGTCAGGATGGACATCCGGACTGGTTTGTCATAACAGGATTGGTTCATGATCTCGGAAAAGTCCTGTGCCTTTTTGGAGAACCGCAGTGGGCGGTAACTGGCGATACGTTTCCTGTCGGTTGCCGGTTTGACGAGGCCATAGTGTATCACGAGTTCTTCCAGTCGAATCCTGATGCTTCAGAGCCGCAGTTCAACACCGAACCGGGGATTTATTCCGTCGGCTGCGGGTTGAGCAACGTCATGCTTTCCTGGGGACATGATGAATACCTGTACCAGGTCTGCAAGCCGTATCTGCCAGATGAATCCCTTGCCATGATTCGTTATCATTCTTTTTACGCGTGGCACCGTGAAGGCGCCTACGACTATTTGATGGATGATCACGATAGAAACATGCTAGGTTGGGTTTGCCGATTTAATCCATATGATCTGTATTCAAAATCAGAGTCGCCACCGGATGTTGAAACCCTCAAGCCCTATTACCTGAGCCTCATTTCCAGATTTTTCCCGGATCAATTGGCGTGGTGACCCATTCGGGGTTGGTGAAGGGTCGGCCCTTGGGAAACCAAGGGTGATCCGTGAACCCAAGCTTTTTGCCCGTTTTTGTGAAATCTTCCCCGTTTACTTTGAAGATCCAATTTATCCCAATTAGTTTGGAGGTGTTATTCCCGTTTATTCTTTGGCAAGCACCATGCGTATGGATCAAATTTCACGGCTGCTCTTTTGGGTTTTATTTCTTTCGAGTGTTCCGTTTGCGACCTGTGCTTCGCATGACGAAGAGGAGACACGGCCACTGGAGCACAAGGATTATGCCGATTGGAAAACCGTTGTTGCGCCGATGATTTCCAACGATGGATCCTGGATTTGCTTTTCCGCGAAACCGGGCAAAGGTGATTCGTTGCTTCAGATACGTGACAATCGATCCACCCAGGAATTTGTTGTCGTGCGCGGACGCAGTGCCCGCTTTAGCGACGATAGCCGATTTGTTTTTTATGTGGTGGATCCAGATCCAGAATTACTCAAGAAACTTAAAAAAGAAAAAAAGCCGGCGAGTGAATTGCCCCGGCCACGACTTGAGTGGATTGAGTTGGAGACGGGAAAAAAGAAAACGATCGAAGATGTTTCAAGTTATGTTGTGCCGGCCAAGGCTTCAGGCTGGCTGGCCTACATGCGAAATGACTCCAAGTCAAACACGGACTCTCGCAAAGTAGAATCGGCTGCCAAGTCATCGTATTTGGTGACTCCGCTGGGTCTAGAAAAAGGCGTTTCTCAGTCGCCGCAAGGTTCGGGAGCCAAGCCCGAAAAACAAGAGCCAGATCCGAAGAGTGGAAAAACCAAAAAGAGACAAAAGCAGTCCAACCTGAAAACGGCGGCCAGCGTGAATCAACGGTCGACTAAAATCCAGAAAATGGGTTCCCCGAAACCTGCCCTCCCGAAAAACGGGAGTCAGCCGAAAGCCACGAAAAAGAAAAAAACAAGTGGAACGACCTGTGTTCTCGTCCACCTTCAAACCCAAAATGAATACCGGTTTTCAAATGTAGTGAAGTTTCAATTCAGCGAATTGGCAAATCGATTGGCTTTGACAACCTCGGGAGATAAGCCGGAAGACGATGGTGTGCATGTTTTTGACCTGGGTTCTCGCCAGCTTCAAAAGGTGATTTCGGGCCGAGGGAACTATGGGTCACCCGTTTTCGACAAGCCCGGCCACCAATTGGTTTTTCTAACGGACCGGGATGACTACGAGCACAAACAGCCAAGTTGGTCTGTTTACCATTGGGTGGAAAATCAGGAGAAGGCAACCAGAATCATTGGGCCCAAAACCAAGGGTTTGCCAAAAGACTGGTGGATTGCCTCCAAGGTGACTCCCCGTTTTATGGATGATGGTTCCGGGATTTTGTTGAGCACGGCGCCGATTCCTGATGACCGGGATGCCGACAAAAAAACAGAGGACGAGGAAACCGAAAAGGCAAAACTGGATATCTGGCATTGGCAGGATCCATTTCTTCAACCACAACAGCTCCTGCTGGTCGAACAGGAGCGAAACCGAAGTTACCGAGCTTGTTTCCAATTTCAGGGCAGTCGATTCACGCAACTGGCGACTTTGGAAATTCCCAATGTCACCGTTGATCCCCGGGCGACACCGAGCTGGGTTGTCGGGGTTTCGCCGAATCAATACCGCAAAATGCGTTCCTGGGATTATCCAGGTTACAACGATTTTTATTTAATCAATTTTGCCGATGGAGCTTCCCGAAAAATTGCGACCCGCTCTCGGGGAACTCCGTCCCTTTCTCCGGCCGGAAAATATGTGACTTGGTGGGATGGAGATCGGCGAAAATGGTTTTGTCTGCCGACCGCCGGATTGTCGGAGAAACAGGATTCAAAAAACCGTCCCGCGGAAAGGGTTGATTTGGGGAAAGGGATCCCGTTTCCACTGCATAACGAACTCCACGATACACCCACGGCGCCGTCGTCGTATCGGTCGGCCGGCTGGCTTAAGGACGACAAGGCTTTTCTGATTTATGATCGTTGGGATGTGTGGCAGGTTGACCCGACCGGTGAGAAACCACCGGTGAACCTGACCGGTGGTTTTGGTCGCACCCATTTGACGCGGTTACGGGTTGTTAACCTGGATCCGGAAATCAGATTTATCGAAGATTCCCAGTCGATCTATTTTTCGGCCTTGGATCACCGCAGCAAGGCAAGTGGGTATTTCAGGTTGTCGCCCGGTCCGGATGGAGAACTAGAACGCTTGATCTGGCTGGATGAAAACCTTGCTGGTTTGCGAAAAGCCAAGAAGACTAATGATGTGTTTCTGACGCGGTCCACTTTTCGCCGGTGCCCCGATTTATGGTCAAGCACCTTGGACTTCAAATCGATCCAACGGGTAAGCAGAATTAATCCCCAGCAAGCTGGAATCAGTTGGGGGAGTGCAGAGTTGATTCACTGGAAAGCCAAAGACGGACAACCTTTGGACGGGATTCTCTACAAGCCTGATCGATTTGATCCGAATCGAAAATACCCGATGATTGTTTATTTCTATGAAAGGTACTCCGATCGGCTCCACAACTATTACACACCGGCGGCGGGACGCTCGACGATAAATTTCAGCTTTTACGTCAGCCGGGGGTATGTG
>JAZABE010000265.1:0-4162 GCA_036137535.1 Planctomycetota bacterium
TCGAACGATTGGCAGTTTACAGCAACCTCTTTCTGCGTTTTTTCGTTTCGGCGACTGAACTTAACGCTTCTCGGAATCGCGTCCAGTTTCAAACCAGAATCCGGTAACTCAACAGTAAGTTGAGTGAAATTCTTTTGAGCATTAAGACAACAATGCGTCTCTCGGTAACGAAACTTAGCCACTGGCTTTCCAAGCCAGTGGGATGTTCGACATGTCCCTCCATATTTTTCTGCAATCGCCCCATAAGAACGGTTCCACTGTTCGGAACGGAACTGCAAACGATTCGCAAAGCTGATGAGTAGAAACAGCGCCCCCATCAAAGCAACAAAAAACGCATACTCCACAAAACTCGCCTATTCCAATGTTGCGCTAATCACCCGCGGCCATGAACTGTATTGATTAAGTGAATCAATTGTTAAACAGAATATCATTTTCACACAAATTGGGGAGACATCCTCAGGATTTCTAGATTTCATTGAAATCCAGTTTACTCCTGGCTACCGTTTTCAGGCTCGTCCGGTGGATCCAATTCTTGATTGGCCCCCGGAGCTTGACCATCGATTTCCATGGTCTCAGGCCATCCCGGTTCGAGCTCATCTTGGACCGCCTCACTGAGGCCATGAACTTCCGTTTCGTTAAGAGTTTCCAGGTGTAATGCAAATTCTTCAAGCTCTGTTGCTCGACTCTTGTGATCAAACAAGTAAAAACCTCCTATTCGACCGATACACTGTTCAGCACCAGGGATCCAATGGAACCAACCCCGGTCATTGCGGCAAGGGTCGATGACCAGTGCCAAATCCAGGGGTCGATTAAAAAAATGATCACAAATGAACATGTCCATCCCCGACAAAAAGACTCCCCAACCAGGGTGAGTGTGATACCAGCCAACCATCTGCAGTTCTTTCGAAAATTGCTCCCGTTGCCGGGTAAACGCCTGCCAAGTTTCGTGGGTAAACTTAAAGCTTCCTTTAGTGGACTCGTAGTGCTCTGCACGCAAACTTTCAGTCACGACAACAAAAGGATCCCCGTTGCCATCTTCATGCTGGCCACCCAGGATCACACCTCCCAGTTCCACCGTTGTATCATCTTGGGCATGGGATTCCATTTCTTGCATGACCTCTAAAGCAACGAAGACCGGTAGATCTAAGTCCACTGGATCGTAAACGGGTACGACAACGCAATGCCCGTCCTGGTCTGGACGGAGTTTCACTTCGCGTTCAGACTCTTCGAGATCACCAAATTGAATATCCATTTTGAAAGCAAATCAGAAAAATCTAATGTAAGGACTCACCCAAGGTCAAAAGCCCTTACTGGGTTCATCGTTCTTCTCGATAGGGGTGGCCCATAACTTGGTCCTGATCCTCATCTAATTCTACAAAAACTTCATGGCTATCACTGCAAACTCTAACAACATCGTAGGCAGGAATACCAACCTCCGATGCCGTTCTTTCTAACAGTTGACTGGTCTCATCAATACTATGGGTCAACTTCGGCCTTCGATTGATCTTGCATTTTACACACATCGCCTTCGACGATCCGACAACACTCAATGGCAGAAAGACCTCTTCTTTCTCATCACAGGCAGGGCAGTAGATCGATTCAACCAGGTCCCGGTCCAACTGAATCGACAAACCTGAACCGCTAACCCTTGTCCGCGCAAAATCAAAAATCTCTTTTATGCGACTTTGTGTCGACAATCCCGATTTTTCAAGATCACCATAAACATCATGGCTCAAGCAATCCTCTTTGCGTTGAAACTTGGTTTTGTAAAAATTATTAGCGATGCCATTGAAAACCATTGCCACGCCCTCTTCAACCGGCATTTCATGGATTAACTTCAACGCTTCTTGTGTTTGGAGCCCGGCAATCATTGATGAAATTGTGGGTGCAGTGGGAACCTTGCCTTCTAAAATATCCTCTCGTTTCAACAAGGGACAACTGTACCTGAGATTGATCATGCGATAATCATTTTCGGTCATCGCGCATTCATAACACGCGCTGAACGGTGGCACAAAAACTTTTACTACACCACTAACCTCCTGAATACCTCCATCGACCCAGGGGGTACCCACTTTCCAGCACATTCGATTGACCCACAGTCGGGCTTCTCGATTATCTAGACAACCGATCACCACATCAACATCTCTTACCAATCCTAGGCCAATCTCCGTCATAACGTTCCCATGGATGGCATGAAACCGTGTGTCCGGATTCAAATCATACAACGCTGATGCCGCTGCCTCGACTTTGGACTTTCCGTTGTCGGTTTTCCGAAACAGCACCGAACGGGTCAGGTTTGAATCCTCAATGTGATCCATGTCCACACCGACAATAGCGCCAACCCCCGTTAAGGTTAGATTCTTGGCCACTTCGTTTCCGAGTGCTCCCAGGCCGACGACCATGACTTTGGCATTACTTAATTTCTCCTGATCCCACCAACCAATTAACCGCATTTGGGAGTAACGGTCGTCGTCATCGATAATAAATGGATTTTCGTTAGTCATTTTCGTTAGTCATGGCGTAAAGCAGAGACCGCTGTTCCAAAAATTTAATTTGTGTCTATCCAGCCAAAAAACGCGATCAGGCATTGAGCCCTCATACTACCGCGAATACAGCTTATTTTGGCTGGATGCCATCAACGATGCCACTCCAAACCGGCATTCAAACCACTTGTCGATGACCAAATCCCAACCGAAAAATTCCGGTCAGACGGTTGTGCTGGAGCCTCGGATTTTCCAGCCGAAACCAAAATACACAATCGTTTCCGATTTTAGCCTTCAAAAAGTTCAACCTTTTCCGAGTGAGTTATTCCAAAAAGACGATATCTGAATCCGGTTTATCTTCCTGGCTCTCTTTCGGAGAAGACATCCCGGAAGTGGACTCCAAAAACTGCACCTCTGGCATTCCAGGGTTCAAACCTTTTTCCAGGCTACTCACCGCACCGGACCTTGTGTCTTCACAGTCACTTTGATTTCTTAACGGACGGCTGTCGACTGGAAACTGGTAGGTTGTTTGCTCTTTTGTCCAGATAGCCGCTTCCCGATTGTAAGGGCTTTCCGTATCAAAATTTTTAAACCGCACCATGTCCCATAACATTTGACACAACGCGTCCAACATTAAACCCGGAACCCAATGTGTTGCGTATCCACCCAGGCAAACCACACCTGAAGCAGAAATATTGGGATGGAAAACAGGTGTTTGCCAAGTCAATTCAGGGATCATCCTCGGGTAAACCGAGGTCAATGTGATGGTCACTTCATGAGTATCTCGAAGCAGCACTTTATTGGAACTGCCCGGCTTCCAAAGCCCATTTCCGCGGAAAAAAACCCGGTAAACCTCTTTTGAAGTCCCTATCAACTCATAGTCAAAAATATCGCTTTCACAAACCAATTTCTGCAGTGCACGAAGGTCGGAATTGACTCGACGTTCTCTGGGGGACAGGCGGCGTGATTTTGTCATCAACTTGCACCAATCACCGTGACGAGTTTCTGGCCAGCAACAATCTCTGGATAGACGATCAAGTGTTCTCCTTGCTTAACACCAGCATCTATCAATGTTTGGTCTTCACGCAACCTTCTTCCGCCTTCTTTATGATCCAAGCTATAGCTCATCGGCTGCCCGTCTGGCCCCATCACAGGCAAGTTCATCTTGGTAATAATATTTGGCAATATCCTTTTTACCGTTACAGAATCTGCGATAACAGCTTCGACGGATTTTGCTCCCGTCTGATCTAAAAAAATAACGCGAGTTCCCTGACTCTCTTTGTCTTGTGCCATCTACAAAACTCCACTCTAAAATTAATGACCATGCGTCACGGTCGTGAAAATTCCTAGACTTACATTTATCTAAAATAAAGTTCAAGGAAACTGCGTCTCCTCGAAACGTTGAAATCGATTTTTGAAATTACCAGGCAAAATTGCCTAGGCATTCAACAACCAAAACTAGTAAATTTTTCGTCGATAAACTCAAGAATTTCCAACTTTTTCTGGAGCTTTGTCCGAATTATCTTCTGGCAGAGGAACATCCCCGTCACGCAGCATAACTGGAAACGTCTTTGCTTGGTGTTACCGATCTCCTGAATTCACCTAAAGCAAATCGCCAAAACATTTCTGGGCTTTTTCAGCTCCCCAGAGCGACATTTATCAACTGTTTAGGTTCGCAA
>JAZABE010000266.1:0-1008 GCA_036137535.1 Planctomycetota bacterium
CCGTCAGCACCCCGTCGACGTCTGACAAAAGCAATTTGACAGCCCGGGATAATTCTCGGATCTCTTCAGTGACTATCATCAGTTGTTTTCAACGTCAGGAACCAATGCAAAGGGAGAATTTTAGTAAGAGTTGGGTAGAGCAGCAATCCAAAACATTACCGCTACTAGCATATCGTTGCTGTCGGTTCTACCCACACGACAACCCCCCTTCCATCGATCAAAACAGCGGGTCGACTCGTCGAGTTGCCTGAATTGGGTTAACATCTTGAACCATGGAATTGCTGCAATCGATCAAATCCCGCACCGCCAAGATCTGGTCGGATCACCAGACCAAGAAAAAATCTGCCCAGATTTATTGGGCACTTCGAAACGAGACCAATGAATTCCGCGCCGCCAACTTTCGCAAAATCAATGAATCAAACCTCGCAATAATCTTCGAACTCTATGATTCCCATTTCTTTGACAACGAAATAAGTCGTTTATTGGGAGCTTTAAACCACCCTCTCTCATTCCGATTATCGGGAAAAATGACAAGAGCGGGCGGAACCACCACCCGGGAAGAAACCTGGCAAGGCCGGAAACTGTTGGATCGAAAATATGAAATTGCCATTTCAGCAACACTCATGTTTCAGACCTTCAAGAATGATCACAAACCGGTCAACGTTACCGGTATCGAATGCACGGACCGCCTGCAAGCCTTGCAACGAATCATGGAGCACGAGATTATTCACCTCGTTGAAATGATTGTCTGGTACCACTCGGACTGTTTCCGCAAGCGATTCAAGTCAATTACGGGAAGGCTTTTTGGTCATACCGAATCGACCCATGAATTAACCACGGTCGATGAAAGCGCCTTTGCAGAATTTGGCGTTCAAGTGGGGCAGAGGGTCAATTTCGTTCATGGGGGCAAAAAATATGGTGGCTTTGTCAACCGGATTACGAAACGGGCCACCGTTTTGGTTGAAACACCAAGGGGTGAACTTTTTACAGACGGGAAACGGTACGCGA
>JAZABE010000267.1:0-21282 GCA_036137535.1 Planctomycetota bacterium
CGTCGCATTTCATAACGCCACAGCAAGTCATTGGTCGGGTCTTTGGCGTAGGCAGTCGGGTTGGTTGCCGATGCCATTTGGTAAGTTGCTGACATCATCAACATTTTGTGGAAGGCCTTAATTTTCCAACCGGATCTGACAAACTCTGAGGCCAGCCAATCCAGCAATTTTGGGTGGGTGGGAGGCGTTCCCTGGAAACCAAAATCGCTTGACGAGCGGACTAGTCCCCGTCCAAAGTGATTTTGCCAGATTCGGTTCACGGCGACCCTGGCGGTCATTGGGTTCTGGGCACTTGCAATCCAATTGGCCAGCACGCTTCTTTTACCAGAGCTCTTGGCCCCCGGTTGAGGCGGCGGGATGATTGCAGCGGGAGGATTGAGAATTGCGGGAAAACCGGTAGTGACTTCAGCCTCTTTCATTCGAGGATTTCCTCGCCCGAGAACCCAGGTCTTGTTTTGCCCCCGCTCCGCAACAGCCATCGCTGTTTCTGTCTTCAATTCCAGCTTTTGAGACTGGCTTTTTGTGAGTTCAGCAGTAAGTCGCTTCCATTCCGCCAACTTTTGGGCTCCCAGGATTTCTTTGCCATGCTTTCTGGCCAGCACGAGCGTAGGTGAGGTGCTAAAATCCCCGCTGAGCCCGACATCAATGTATTGGCCACCCCCGGTTTGGCGACAATGAACGGCTAACGTGTTGCGCCCCGTTTGCAAGACGTCCAATGCTGCAGCAGTGATATCCATGGTTTTGTAGGAACCGATGAAGCCTTTTAAAGTGGCGACTTGTTTGCCATTGAGATAGACCTCGGCGTCTTCATCGTGATGGACAGACATCGTGAGCTTGGCGGGGATTTCGGTGAGGCGGAAATCGATCCGCATCCAGATCTCTCGCTGATTCCACGTGGTCCGAACCACACTGCCAGGTGTGCCCTTGGTGCCAAAGCCGCCGGGCCCTTTTTTCCATTTCCGATCGTCAAAAGCAATATCAAACCAGCGATCCGCAGGTTTTTGGGAGACGTATTCCCAGGTTTGGGGGGTTTTCCGGGAATCGGCAAGGATGATTCCATCGGCAGGGCGGTTCTTGAGGGGCATTTTGATTTCAGGATACTTGGCCGCCAGTTTTTTCAGAAATTCTTTTTCGATTTGAAGTGATTTGTCCGCCAGTGTTTTTTCCAGCTGATTTTTTTTGGCCACTTTTTTCTCAAACTCGATTTTGTCCGCCACGGTCGAAATGGGAACGTGGTTGGCCCGGCCACCGCCATGAGGAGAAATGTTGGCAAAGAAATCAAGCATGGCGTAGTAATCCCGTTGTGTAAGGGGATCAATCTTATGATCGTGGCAACGGGCACAGCCAATGGTCATTCCTAGCAAAGATTCTCCGGTCGTTCGGACGATTTCATCAAGGTAGTCGTAGCGGGCAAGTTCTCGGTCCGCTGGTTCATCGTCCCAGATGCCCAAGCGATAAATCCCGGTCGCTGTAATGCTGTCACTGGTTTGATCCTCCAGTTCGTCGCCGGCGATTTGCTCTTGAATGAAACGGTCATAGGATTTGTCTTCGTTAAACGCGCGAATGACGTAATCGCGGTACTTCCAGATCTGCTCTTTGCGGCTGTCTCGTTCATACCCATTGGTTTCTGCATAGCGTACAAGATCCAGCCAGTGCCTAGCCCATTTTTCTCCGTACTGAGGTGCTTGCAGTAGACGGTCAATGATTGTTTCATAAGCATCTTCAGAGGTGTCAGCGACAAACGCGTCCACTTGTTGAGGAGTGGGGGGCAAGCCGACCAGGTCATAGTAAGCCCGTCGAATCAAAGACACTTTGTCTGCCCGGGGCGCCGGACTTAATTGTTTTTGTTCCAACTGGGCTAGAACAAAATGATCGATGGGGTTTTGAATCCAGGCCTCGTCTCTGACTTTGGGTAGTGCAGGGCGTTTGACGGGCTGAAAAGCCCAGTGGCCGGTAAACTTTCCACCCTGTTGGATCCAGTTTTTAATCTTTTGGATTTCACTTGCGGAGAGTGGTTTTCCGTCGGGAGGCATCCGCAGATCTTCATCCTCTGAAACAATCCTCTCGAGCAGCCCGCTCTTACCTGGTTTCCCTGGAACAATGGCGATGCCATCACTTTCAAGCTTTGTAGTCGCACTTGCTTGTTGATCGAGTCGCAACCCACCTTCTTGCTCAGTGGGCCCGTGGCAGCGATAACATCGCTTAGCCAGCAAAGGCTGAATTTCCCTAGAAAAATCAACGAAATCTTGGGCAGTGGAAAAGCTAGAGCTCATCCAACAGAAAAGCAGGATTTTAAGGATCTTAAATTTCATTAATGATCTCCAAATTGGGTACCCGTTTATGCGGTCGACAGGTTTGCCCGACAGGCTGGTCCTTCAATGTTCAGGGCCGGACCAGGACTTCGTCCAGATTCATCAGCATGTTCATCATAGCGGTTAAAGCCGCGTGTTCGGTGGGATCAAGGAATGGGTCGCGTTCTTTTTTCCCGACATTCAATAGTTTTTGGGCTTCATTGGGGTTTTGCTGAAAATTCTTTAACAGTTTTGAGAGCGAATTTTCCAGCAAGGCAAGCTCAGCGGGAGAAGGTTCCCGGGCCGTTAACGTGAGAACTGCCAGCTTGATCTGCTGAGATGGATCGTTGGTTCGTTTCAGAATGGTCTGGGCTAAGAACTTGGCAGCCTCAACAAACGTCGTGTCATTGAAAGTGGTTAAAGCGTGAAGCGGCGTATTGGTGCGAGACAAGGTGACTTCACAGGTTTGGCGCTTGGAAGTATCGAAAAACATGGTGGGACCGATAATTCTTCGCCAAAAAGTATAGACCGAACGTCGGGTTAAGCGATCACCGGAATCGAGTTTGTATTGTTTTTTGCCGAAGGTCGCTTCTTCCCAGATGCCGTTAGGTTGATAGGGTCGGACCGGGGGACCCCCAATCTCGTGATTTAAAATGCCACTGAACCTTAGGGCTTGATCACGAATCATCCAGGACGGCAAGCGATACCTGGGCGAGCGGGCAAGGTAGAGGTTGTCCGGGTCGATTTCCAGTGATTGCTTGAGAACACGTGCAGATTGTTGGTAAGTCTTACTCATTACGATCAGTTTGTGAATGTGTTTCACATTCCATCCACAGTCGATGAATTCAGCAGCGAGCCAGTCGAGCAGCTTCGGGTGGGTGGGCTGCTTGCCTTGCAGTCCAAAATCATTCGGCGTCGCGACGATTCCTCGACCAAAAAAGGTTTGCCAATAGCGGTTGACGGTAACCCGGGCTGTCAGTGGGTTGTCTTTGGAAACCAGCCACTGGGCCAAGTTCATGCGGTTGTACCGTTTCCCCGGTTTTAGTGGCGGGAGTTGGGGCAGCATGCTAGGCACAGCAGCCAGCGCTTTTGTCTTGGTTGGCTGGTTATAGATTCCCTTGACTAAAATGTAAGTATCTCGAGGTTTGGGCAAATGATCCATAACCATCACTTTGACCGGGCGGTTCTTGGCAGCGAGTTGTTTTGTTTGAAATTCAAGTTTTTTGATTTGTTTGGCAATGGGTTGAAATTGAGGTGCGTAGTTCTCGCGATAATAGGACCGCAGCTTGGAATTTTCTTCGGCGGATCGCTTTGCAGTAGCTTTGCGGATCAGCTGGCGAATCTCGGGAGTATCGATAGCGAAGGCATCGGAAGCGGTAGCGCTTAACCGAAAAAGGGCAAGCGTGTGATGGGTGTGAATGGATTCAAAGCGAAGTTTGAAATGAAGCACAAAGCCAGATGATGAGTGAAGCGGTTGCGACAGCTTCAAATTTGCCCACCGGGGTGCTTTGACAGTGTGACCACTGACGGCCCATCCACTGTTTGGGTCAACTTGTCCATCAATTGCTTTGTCGATCACCAAACTGCCCTGGGAAAAATCAGCTTCTCCAGAAACAAATCGCGTTTTCACCGCGGGCGCATCTTTTTTTCCTGCTGGCTGCACCGCCAATTCGATTTCTGTAAGAACAAAATTTCCAAGTTCATCGCGTCCCGTTCCTTTGGCAATCGAATCCGGGTCCACCAACGCATCGAGCCGAATCCCCGTAATAGTTTGTAGATCTGATTTCATGGAGAGGTTGTAAATGTCTTGTTCTGGCCTTTTTCCCGTGACATGGAGCGAGAGGTCTTTCCGTTTGGTCAGGGTTGCCCCGTTGACCGATTGCGCCGCAATCGTGTCCAGGGGTATCCATGAATTGGAGCTTTCTGCTTTTCGTTTTTTTTCCCATTGGGACTGGGAGCGGTCCGTTGATTCTGAGGGGGAGGCTAGTTTTTTTCTAAGATTTTTCAGTTCGAGCTCGAGAGCTTCGGTTTCGCGGCGGGCGGTTGCAGAGACATAGTCCATCGATGGAGGCACCGCGGCACTGCGATTGGTTTGGCCATTTTCGGTGGTCTGGTTGAAGAAATCAAAAAAAGCGAAATAGTCTTTATTGGACGTCGGGTCAAATTTATGGTCATGGCATCTGGCGCATTGAAGGGTCATCCCTAGCCAAACCGTCGCCGTGGTTTCTGCGCGGTCGAAGACGTTTTCAACTCGGGTCTCTTCAGCGATGCGACCACCTTCTGAATTGTGCATGTGATTCCGATTAAAACCCGTGGCGAGGCGCTGTTCTGGCGTCGGCTGGGAAAGTAAGTCTCCGGCCAATTGTTCGATCGTAAATTGGTCAAAGGGCATGTTGTCATTGAGGGCGTTGATCGCCCAGTCCCGCCAAGGCCACATGGTCCGGTCGGGATCTCCCTGGTAACCACCGGTGTCTGCGTAGCGCGCCGCATCCAGCCAAGGCCAGACCATCCGTTCACCGTAATGCGGTGAAGCGAGTAAACGATCAACGATTTTTTCGTAGGCCTGATCCGAGTGATCATTGATGAAATCGTTGACCTCTTTTACAGTCGGGGGCAAACCGATGAGATCCAGAGTTACCCGTCGAATCAAGGTTCGTTTTGCTGCCCGGGGAGATGGAGTTAAGCCAACGGCCGCCAGCCGATGGCGGACAAAAGAATCGATTGCCGGCAGGTTCTCGATGGGGGGTTCCGGTCGGGCAATTTTTTCAAAGGCCCAGTGTTGTCCCCAGACGGCACCTTGGTCGATCCAGTCTTTGAGAATCTGGACCTCTTCTTTTGTCAGGCTTTTCCTCCCTGAATTCGGAGGAGGCATGATTAAGTCCTCGTCGTCGTTGGCAATCCGGCGAATTATATCACTTTCAGTCGATCGATTTGGTTTGACGACTTGGTAACCTCCGCGGTCCTCGATGGCTGATTCCCGTCGCAAGAGGTTTAAATCGGACTCCCGTTTGCTTTCATCAGGGCCGTGGCAATGAAAGCAGCGATCGGAAAGAATCGGAAGGACATCACGGTTGAATTGAACCCGGTCTTCGGTGAGCCCGAAGTGGCAGAGATTTCCAAGGGCCGCAAAGCAAACAAGAGCGGTGATTGGTTTCATGGGGTAGCACTCAGGCAGGTTGCCGGACCGGTGGGACAGGTTTAGGTTACCATGCCACGTTTGATCCCGTCCAGAACGCGTAAGACAGAATCAGAGTTATGTGACCGAACCGGGTTGCTCGTGGATTACCAAATCATGGCGGAGATGCCCAGCCACGGGATTCAAGTTCAAGGGATCGGCTGATCCCTTGAACAATGCACTTGCGAGAGGCGAGCGAGAAAAGAAATTTCCCTTTCCGGAAAGTGGATAGCGATTTTTGGATTGCAAATCAATACAATAGAAGCTCCCCTGTCAGTCCCGGCCAACCCAAATGAATCAGATTCAAAAGAGATTGCAATTATTACAGGTGGTTACGATTTTCGGCACGTGGTTTTTCTCCGTGATCGCCCTGCCCGCTGTTGTGTGGGCTCAATCGGGTTTGTTGCAGCCGGACTTTAATCGGGATGTTCGACCGATCCTGGCAGCTCATTGTTTTGCCTGCCATGGTCCCGATGAACAGAGCCGCGAGGCAGGTTTCAGGTTGGACCTGCGGGATTCAGCGGTTAAAGCCGGTGTGATTGTCGCGGGAAAAGCATCCCAAAGTTTGTTGGTTACACGGATTCATGAGACAGGGGATCAACGGATGCCACCAATTGAATCGAACCAAACATTGTCTGCAAAAGAAAAAAAAATCTTGGCCGATTGGATTGATCTGGGCGCCAATTATGAGAAACATTGGGCATTTTTGCCTCCGCAAAAGGCCGCTTTGCCTTCGCTAGAGTCGGTTCCGGAAAACCTTCGCGCTTGGCCTGCCAACCCGATAGATTATTTTGTTTTGGCCCAACTGGCCAGTCTTTCCAAGGGACCGAATCGGCCAGCAGACAGGTATTCACTGATCCGGCGAGTTTACCTTGATCTGATCGGTGTTCCACCCACCCCCGCTGCGGCAGATGCCTTTGCGGCCAGCGATGATCCCAAGGCCTATGAAAAGATCGTCGATGAATTGTTGAAATCCAAGTTGTATGGAGAGAAATGGGCCCGATCCTGGCTGGACCTTGCTCGCTATGCGGATACCAACGGTTATGAAAAAGACCGGTACCGGTCAATTTGGCCTTGGCGGGATTGGGTGATCAAGGCCATCAATTCCGATATGCCATTTGATCAATTTACGATAGAGCAGCTGGCAGGTGATATGCTGCCCAACGCCACCAATTCCCAAAAGTTGGCCACCGGGTTTCACCGGAACACGATGCTGAATGAAGAAGGGGGCATCGATCCTTTAGAGTATCGGTTTTATGCAATGGTCGATCGGGTTGCGACGACGGGAACCATTTGGCTTGGCCTGACCACGGGCTGCGCGCAATGCCATTCGCACAAATACGACCCCATTTCCCACGTCGACTTTTACCGCATGATGGCGCTGCTCAATAACGCCGATGAACCGGATTTAGCGGTGGTAGATCCCGGCCTGGAATCCGTTCGAAAAAAAATAAAGAAAACAATTCACCAGTTGGAGAGCCAGTTGGGCGAACGGTTTGTCGCAAAGCTTGGAGCCGACGAAGGGGCCATAACCAAAACCCCAGTTGGGGTGCTGGATCGTGAGGTTGCAGCCTGGGCGTTGGAACAGAAGAAAGAGTCTGTGGATTGGGATCCCCTCCGGGCGACCCGCTTCAGCACCAATCTTCCCAGGCTCGCCGTACAGGACGATTTTTCGTTGTTTGCTTCTGGCGACTTTACAAAGCGGGACGTTTATAACGTCGTTTTTGAGTTTGAAAGGCCCAAAAAGATTTCCGCCATTCGCTTGGAAGTCCTGCCCGATGAGCGATTGCCGGCGGGGGGCCCAGGAAACGCCTATTATGAAGGACGAAAAGGAGATTTTTTTCTCAGCGAACTGGCGGGGAGTGTGGATGGCCAACCGATCCACTTCAAAGCCGCGTCCACAACCTACGGGAAAATCAGTATTGGGAGCGGAACGGCTGATGGGAAGAATGTGTTTGATGGTGAGGGTTCGACCGGTTGGTCAACCGCAGGGCAGGAAAGCAAACGGAATGTGTTGGTGGTCAATCTTAGTCAAACGATTCGGGGAGAATCGTTGTCGGTGGAACTGACCTTCGAACGGCATTTTGTAGCGAGCTTGGGTCGGTTTCGAATTTCTGTGACGGCAGACGAGACTGCAAAAGCGAGTAAGATGCCGGCCGATATCGAAACCGCAATCGTTCGAAGCCCCAAAAATTCGATTGCGCAAAAACAAAGACTACGAGAATACTTTCTTTCCACAACACCGCTTTTGGGTAAAGAGCAAAAGGAAATCGCCAAGTTGCGGAAAAGTCTGCCGAGTCCACCCATGAGCCTAGTATTGCGCGAAAGGGAAAAAGAGTGCTCCCGCCAAACGTACCGGCATCACCGTGGTGATTACCTCGATCCGCGGGAAAAGGTCACCGGGCAGCTGTTGTCGCTGTTTCCAGGATTTAAAAAGGGCATCACTCCCAATCGGTTGAGTTTTGCCAAGTGGCTAGTCAGCGAGGCAAATCCGCTCGGATCGCGGGTAGCCGTCAATCGGGACTGGCAAGCATTGTTTGGAAAAGGGCTGGTGGAAACTTCAGGGGATTTTGGATCTCAGGGCGGACGGCCTACCCACCCTCAGCTCTTGGATTGGCTTGCAGTCGATTTTCAGGAGAAGGGCTGGTCTCGCAAACAATTGCACCGGCTGATCGTGACCAGTTCAACGTATCAACAAAGTTCCAAGACCAGCCCTCTGGACTACCAAAGAGATCCAGCCAATGAACTGTTGGCCAGGGGTGCGCGATTCCGAGTCGACGCGGA
Organism: Planctomycetota bacterium; assembly: GCA_036137535.1. Classification (GTDB taxonomy): domain Bacteria; phylum Planctomycetota; class Planctomycetia; order Pirellulales; family Pirellulaceae; genus JABAAE01. Next base: position 8,251 of record JAZABE010000267.1, read on the forward strand.
AACGGTACGAGACATCCTGCTGGCGTCATCTGGAAAACTTTCGTCGAAAATGTTCGGTCCGAGCGTTTACCCGCCTCAACCCAAAAGTGTCACCGCTCTCGCTTGGGGCAACAGCCCGTGGCCAGTGTCTTCGGGAGAAGATCGTTACCGTCGCAGTCTCTACACGTTTAGCAAAAGAACAGCCCCTTTTGCGGCTTACCTAGTATTTAATTCTCCGACAGGTGAGAATTGCGTTGCCCGACGAAATCGGAGCAATACCCCGCTTCAGGCGCTGACGATCCTGAACGATGAAATGTACGGAGAGCTGGCTCAAGCCGCAGCGGAACTTGCCCTTTCCCAAAACTATGGGACAGACCGTGAAATAGCAGTTGACCTGTTTCGACGATTTCTGACACGGATTCCCCAAGCGTCCGAGGTTGATTCCCTTTTAGAGTTTAAACGCAAACAACTGAACCGATTGTCGACCGAGGAGCTCAAGGCACAGGAGATCTTGGGAACGCAATCCGACAACCAGCGTGCAGTGTGGACGTTGGTTGCTCGGGCCCTGATGAGTCTTGATGAAGTCATTACCAAACCCTGACCATGAACGCAATGAACCACCACTTAAAGGAACAGACGCGACGTCATTTTTTTCAAGATTGTGGCGTTGGACTTGGCCGATTGGCTCTTGGTTCTCTGTTGTCAGGAGGCGGTTCTGGGTCGGGTTGGGCGAGTGGAGAGGACCAGACACAGCGGAGACATTCACGGGTTCTAGCGACTCACTTTCCTGCTAAGGCCAAGCGAGTGATTTACCTTTTCATGGCGGGTGCCCCCAGCCAACTGGAGCTCTTTGACTATAAGCCCAAGCTAAAGGCACTCGAAGGGAAGCCCTTGCCGCCTTCAGTGATCAAGGGTCAGCGTTACGCTTTTATTCAGCCGAACGCTGCGGTATTGGGCCCCAGATTTAAATTCAAAAGATACGGCCAAAGTGGACACTACCTGTCCGAGATGCTTCCTAAGTTATCTGAGATTATCGATGAGGTGACTTTCATCAAGTCTATGCACACGGATCATTTCAACCATTCGCCGGCTCAGCTTTTTTTGAACACCGGCAGTGGCGTTCCCGGGCGTCCGAGCCTGGGATCTTGGCTCAGCTACGGGATTGGCAGTGAAGCCGAGAATCTTCCTTCGTTTGTAGTACTCAAGAGTGGGGGAAGTTTGAGTGGCGGTGCTGCGATGTGGGGTTCAGGGTTTTTGTCTTCAGTGCATCAGGGCGTGCCTTTTCGAAGTCAGGGAGATCCTATCCTGAATGTATCCAATCCGAAGGGAATTGATCGACAGGCTCAACGGGATTCAATTGACTTGATCAACACGCTCAACCGGAAAAGATTGGAGGTAGTCGGGGATCCTGAAATTGAGACACGAATCAATGCTTTTGAGACGGCCTACCGGATGCAGTCGGAAGCACCAGAATTAATGGATTTTTCTTCTGAAGGCCAAGCGACTCTGGATCATTACGGTGCCGATCCGAAGAACCCCGGAAAATCATTTGCCAACAATGTTCTCCTTGCCCGCAGGCTTGCTGAGCGAGGGGTTCGCTTTATTCAGGTTTACCATTCAGGTTGGGATCACCACAGCAATGTGGAAGGTGGAATTCGTGGACAAGCTCAAGCGACCGATCAGGCTGCCGCCGCCTAGATCGGGGATTTGAAACAACGGGGACTGTTGGAAGAAACGCTCGTAGTTTGGGGAGGTGAGTTTGGCCGGACGCCGATGGTCGAAGCGTCGGCAGCCCTGGGTCGAAAAAATGGGCGGGATCACCATCCCCAGGCATTCACCATGTGGATGACAGGAGGGGGAATCCGGCCAGGCCTTTCACTCGGATCAACGGACGAGCTGGGGTTTCATCCGGTGGAGCAGCCGGTGCATGTTCAAGATCTACAAGCGACCCTTTTGCATTGCCTGGGAATCGATCATGAGCGGTTGAGTTTCCGATTTCGCGGATTGGAGTTTCGCTTGACAGGTGTCGAAAAGCGTCGCATTGTTCGGGAAGTCCTGGCCTAGAGTCCCTCGGTTGCGGAAAATTGTAGCGGGAATTGGCTATTACAGACGGTCGCATTGTGGTCTTAACGTGTTTTAATTTCAACCACATCTCTGTCTTGCAGGATGTAGTGCGAATTCACGATGGTGCCGTCATGTTTGTTCTTGCCCCAGATTCGGGCGCTGTGGAACTGGTTTGCCAGTTCCTGGTGCACCATCCCTGCCAAGTGAATGACTTCAGAGCCGTAGGTGAGGGTCAACGGATGTTCGAGATCCGGTTCTTTTTTCGAGGGGTCTTTCGTGTAAACACGGACGATGTTCAGGCTGTCAAAGATGCCTTTTTTCAGAGGAGCCAATCCAGTTTGGTTTTCAGCGGAGACCTCAAATTCCGTTAGGTTGAGCTGGATCAATGGTTTTTCCAATTGCGCTCGGAAACAATCGTGGCGGCTTGATGCTCCGACTGCATCGATCTTGGTCCAAACTAAAAAAGTTTTGGTATAAGTCACACCGATATCGTTGGCGTCCAGTTTGCCTTCGTTTGCAAGGCGCGACCTTGATTTCTGTACTGTGTTGATTACATCCACCAGGACTTCGGCACTATCTTCGCTTTCTAGGTCAGCCAAGCACAACACCAGGTCTGCGCTGCGAACCAGGGAAGCAGTTTGCGAGGAGTAGTTGTCGCGGATGATGGGCGAGGTGTCCACCAGTTGGATTTTGACGTCCTCGAATGGCATTAATCCGGGGAGGGGGACTCTTGTGGTAAAGGGGAAGCTGGCCACGTGCGGCGCTGAATCAGTCAGTGTAGCGAGCAGCCGGCTTTTTCCAGAGTTTGGTCCACCAATGAGGACCACCCGCCCAGCCCCTTGGCGGGGCAGCGTCAATCCAGACCGGACACCGGTGGTTCTGGGCGATTGAACTGCCGATTTGACTTGACTGATTTTCCGCTTGAGATTTGCCCGGAGCTTGTCAGTTCCCGTGTGTTTGGGAGTTTCTCGGAGCATCCTCTGCAGGCATTCCAGTTCCTCCACTGCCGTAGAGCAGTTCCGGTATTGCTTTTCGGCATTTCGAAATTGCTGCGGCAAGTTGGCTGACATGAACGAGCGTCCAGAAAAGAATTGGCATTCTGAAAAAGGTCTGCGATTTGGGCGAAGCAAAACGCAGTGTACAACCAGCTGACGGCGAGCAGAAACCAGTTTAGCGTGGGTAAATGGCCCACCAAATATCCTGTAGAACTTGCAAGTCTGACTGAGGGCGGCCACTTTTCTTGATCGTAAACAGGCTCTTGAGTTGAGCTAGTTCAGAACGTGAAGGCGGACGCTTCAGCGAAAGCAGGTACAGGTGTTCGAGTTTCTGGTCCAGTTTCAAGGTGGCTGAGTGTGCGATGTCATTCAGGAGGGAATTGATTCTTGATTCACTCCCCCATCCTCTCGCGAAATCTGGGATTTCGTCTTCGACTTTTAGTCCATTGGGAAGAACGCCTTGTTCCAGCCGGTCAATGATTTCGATTCCTTTGGCCGTTTGCTTGACATTTAGGCTGAGCCGGGCAGTATCGGTGATGCCCTCGGGTTTCTCGTAGGCCTTGACGAGACGATTGACCGACTCTACCGGATCGTATTCGATTTGATCGTAGAAGTAGCTAAAGAAGGCGACTCCACCGTACTTGGGAATATCCTTGGTGAGGGTTTCTGCAGGGGGACTGTTGCTTGCCACAAATGCCTCAGATAAAACCGCCCACTTGGCAACAGCCCGGAAATCAAAATCATGGGCAACGAGTTGTTCGGCTAAATCGGACATCAGGCGGTAATGGGGAGCATTCACGGTTTGGTTGATCCGACCCGTCTTGGATAATCCGTACCCATAGATTTCCTCCCAGACCCAATTCACCATGGCGTTGGCGAACCGGTCAGATTGAATCAGTTGATCCGCCAGGCTTTTCCGGGGATCAGCCGGGTTTAAATCGACATCATGTCCAGCAACCAAGGGGGGTGCGTAAACGGCAGCACCATTCTTGTCAGTAAAGAAAAGACCAGTTCGTTTTCGGGTGATTGTTTTCTCGGACACGACAGCGACCCCCGTGATTTTCCGGCTCACCTGAGTTCCTAGAAAAAACGTTGCCAGGCCTAGGTAGTCCTGTTGGGACTGTTCAAACGCTGGATCACTGTGGCATTGAGCGCAGGCCAGTTCGGTGCCCAAAAACGAACGGGAGACTGTTTCAGCAATCTCGTTAGCACTCTTGCCTGCACCGGCTAGAAATCCGGCAGCAGGATTGTATTCAATGGCCTTGGGGTCCACGGATCCACTTGCGGTCAGGAGTTGGTGTGCGATTTGGTTCAGTGGTTTTTTCTCGAAAAACGATCGCCGCAGGAAACTTTGGAGCGCCAACCGTTCTTGAGAAACCACTTCACGTGTTTTGGGGCTTTGGGTTCGGAGTGTCACGGTGTTCCGGGTTGCATAGCCTAAAAATCGATCTGCCCAGTAGTTTGAAAACTCACGGGTCAATGTGTCGCCGGAGATTAAAGATTCTACGATCTTGATCCTGTCCTCGATCGCCGGAAAAGCGTTACCAGGAAAATCCGTTTTCAGCTGGTCAAGTTCACTAGATTCCGGTTGTCGCCCCAGAAGTTTTTCAAAGGCTCGGTTGATCCACGCTGTTTTTCCAATCGGCTGCGGTGCCGCAATGACATTAATGTGCCATAAATTTGCAAAGGACTGGTCAATGTTTGACCGGATGTCGATTAGCCCTGCCCGGATTGTGTTCTGGGCAAAAGTTGGCAGCGGGTTGTTGGGCTGCAGATCGTTCGTGACGGGATCGAACTCTTTGCGTTCGGAAGGGGTTGTTGTTTGGGAATTTGAATCCGCGAGTTCCTCCGCTGAAGGAACAGCCGTGGTTTTTGATTTGAACTGGTGGTTCGCGGGAAGCGATTTTGAATTCAAATCGTTGAGAGTTGCTTCCCCATCGGCAGTTTCTAGGCCGGCGACCGAGTTCGGTTTTCCATCATTCTGCATGACCTTAATCGTGGCACCAATCAAGCCAATACAGAATGCCAATGATGCGGCGATAACGAGCCAGTGGGAACGAGTTGTTTCTGACGCCGGGGGCGATTGGTGTTGGATCGCTGGGTAGGGACCGGAGTCGGACTGGAGTTTTCCGAGCTTTGAATCCGAGAGAAGAGAAAGGTCGTTTTCTTCCAGTCGGTTCAAGATCTGGGGGGCCTGGTCTGGCGGCGACTTGTCGCCGTAGATTTCGCGGAGAAGCGAATCGATGATATGTTTTTTGGATTTACTGGACATTTTTTTTGTTTTCGACACAGCCTCGCAATTGTTGTTTGGCACGTTGCATCAGATTTTTCGCCCCGTGTTCGGTAATTTTTAGGTGCTCAGCGATTTTGATTCGAGTGAGTTTGTCGCGGAACCGCATCTTCAGGGCCCATCGTGCCCTTTCGGTTAACTCCTGCAAACAGTCGTTGAGCGACGACACCAATTCATCACCGGATTCGTCGGGTACCCAGTTTTGCCAGGCATCACTGATTGCTTCGATGTTTTCGGTGGCCACCACTTTTCCTTCTCGGCGCTTGAAACTGATAAACAGGTTGGAAGCAACTTTACGCAGGTACGAGGCCGTTGCAGCATCGCTGAAGTGTTCAAACGGTTTCTGTAGGACGCTCACAAACGTGTCTTGCACCAAGTCATCTGCCAGAGATGACTCACAACCGAGGGAGCGCAAATATCTCCAAATTCCCGTCTGAAATTGTTCAATCAGGGTTTTGGGATCAATTTCGTTTTTTGGGGACGCGGACGTTTTTTCCATGTTCCTTGTGTATTCAAAGGAACGAATTCAATCTTAAAATGTACTCAAATTCGAACCCAATTCGCCGTAAGTCAATATGAAAAAAGGGTTTAGTTAACACGTTTTGGCCAGCCCACCGTCTTCAAAACCGTCTTCTTCAATGAGGTACTGGAAAATCAGGGGCGCCACAATCGAGGCATCTGAATTGATCATGAATGTCTGTGAGTTTTCGTCAAGTTTGTGCCAGGTAATTTTTTCCCGAGGGACCGCTCCCGAGTAAGAGCCGTAGGAAGTTGTCGAATCGCTGATTTGCGCAAAGTACTTCCAATAATCACACTGTTTCCCGAGATCTTGAATGATCAAGGGTACTGCGCAAATGGCAAAATCCCCAGCGATACCCCCGCCGATCTGGAAAAAACCCACCGGATTCTCCTGGTTTGCCTCAAGGTACCAGTCGACCAGTTCAGTCATCTGTTCTGTGCCATGCCTGAGGCAACGATGGTCGGGAAGGAGGCCTTCATGGATCCGCGCCGCAAAGATGTTGCCCAGAGTGCAGTCTTCAAATCCGGGCGTCAGGATCTGGATACCCTTCTGCCAGGCCGCAAAAACCCAAGAATCATCTAGGGGGATTTGGAAGTGTTGTTGAAACAAGTTCCTGTCGAAAGCTTCAAAAAAGATTTCGTAAGGTAACTTTGCAATTCCACGATCAGAATTCTCTTGGCAAATTTGTATGAAAATTGGCTCAATTTTTCGGATGGCTGATTCGGGAATACAGGTGTCAGTCACTCGGTTAAACCCTTGATCGCGTAATTCCACTTCCTGAGCCGAAGACAAATCGCGATAAGTGGGAGTGGGCTGGTAGTTGCCATGGGAAGTGGCATTAAAGAGGTCTTCTTCCAAATTTGCGGCCGTGCAGGAGATAAGATGTACTTTGTCCCGGCGAATTAATTCCGCCAAGGTAAGACCAATTTCTGCAGTGCTCATGGCACCAGCAAGAGAGACGACCATCTTGCCGCCTGTGGTAACGAATCTGTGATATTCTTTGGCGGCGGCTAGTGTTTCCCGGGCATTGAAATGGCGGAAGTGACGGTCCATGAATTGTTTTACGGACAAAGTGGATACGGGCCTTTCTGAAAAAGGGCTGTTGATAGAAGGGGCTGCTTCAAGGAGCCAACACAGCGAACTTCTGACAGGGCTCCAATGTTTTGACTCTTTGGAATAAAGAGACTACAACCTATGGTTATTGCATTGGATGCGTCAAAAACAAAGGGATTTTCTTTTTTTTGCGGGAATTCTCCCCAATTCGTAATCATAGTAAAAGTAATCAAGTTTTTACGGGTTATTCACTGGCCACGCTAAGGCAGCCTTGGTTTGTTGGACGAGCCGCCTTTTGTTTTCAGTCTTTTCTTGTCGATGTTTCAGCTTGCTGTTTTATTTCCGTACGCCGCCCTGTTTGCAGGGTCTGTTTTGCTGATGGTGGTGCTCGTCCCACTGCTGACGCGGTTTGCGAAGCCGCTGGGCTTGGTCGACAAGCCTGACCAACATCGAAAACTCCATGCCCATGAAATTCCGCTGATTGGCGGAGTTGCAATTCTGTTATCGGTATTGCTGACCTGCCTGATGCTTGTATTGCTTGCCACCTTGGGAATCTTTTCAAGCCCGATCACAGACAAAGGTTTAACATCCAGTGAAATCCTTCAACTTGTGGGTTTGGTGGTTTCCGCGGTCTTAATTGTAGTGGTTGGAGTGATGGATGACCGGTTTGGGATTCGGGGACGGCAAAAATTGATGGCTCAATTTTTGGTGGCGGTGATTTTGGTGGGTACAGGAACCTGGATCCAGAGCGTCCGCATCTTTGACACAAAATTGGATTTTTCGAATGCCTTTTCTGCTTCTGCAAACCAGAACATCGAACAGCTCAATGAAAAACTGGATGCCTTTGAACAAGGGCAGACCGCCCAAATCAGTCAACAGCAAGCCGAGGGTATTCTTGATCCGGACAAAGCTGAATCCGAGCAAGCACTGGTTCATGAGTCGATTGAAAGTTTGAAGCGAAATAATTTTGTCAGCGAGCTGGTTTTCAACCGATTGATGGGCACTGTGGCCATGGCAATTACGATCATCTGGATTGTTGGTGCGATCAACTCGGTCAATCTGATCGACGGTGCTGATGGACTTGCGGGAACAACGACCTTTATTGTGAGCTTGGCGTTGGCCGTGATCTCGCTTGTCACCAATCATCTGATTGAAGGGGCCATTGCGTTAAGCTTATCGGGTGCGATCTTGGGATTCCTGATATTTAATTTTCCGCCAGCCCGGATCTTCTTGGGGGATGCGGGCAGTATGTTGATTGGAATGATCTTGGCATCTTTGGCGGTTCAAAGCTATCTCAAGGAGCCAATGATCTATATCTGTTTTGCTCCATTGGCAATGTTATTTATTCCGATTCTTGATTCTGCGACGGCATTTGCTCGAAGGTTGACCACCGGACGCAGTATTTATTCGGCAGACCGCGGCCACCTTCATCACCTGCTGTTGCGACACGGCTTGTCGAACCGGGGAATGGTGGTTTTTGTCGGTGGTTTAACGCTGGTGACTGCCGTCGGAGCGGTTTTGACTGTTGTTTTGGACGACCCATCATTTTCGATCGTGGGAGTTCTGGCAGTCATTCTATTTTTAGTTTCAGCCAAAGTGTTTGGATTCGCCGAATTGAAACTTCTTTGTAGCCGCGCGTTCCGGTTTGGAAGGTCTTTCGTGATTCCGAAAAATTCGTCAACCTCTGCCCAATCGATGAGTGTTCAACTGCAGGGGTCCAAGGAATGGGGAAAATTGTGGGATGCAATTACCGAGTTTGCCGAGCAACGCAATTTCCACCGGATCAAGCTGGATTTGAATTTGCCATGGTTGCATGAGAGTTTTCACGCTGATTGGAAGCGGCCTACGGAGGCAGATTCCGAGGAATTGTGGCAAACCCGGTTGCCGTTGGCCGCCAATGGGCGAGTTTATGGCAGGATGGAAATTTCCGGTGCTGTTACCAATGAGTCTGTTTACCTTGCCTTGATGCTCATGGCAGATATGCTTGAAACGATGGAGCCTGCAATCGCAAAATTGGCAGAAGGTCAGGATGACACCATCGAATTTCCTGAAATTCAGAGTCACCGGACGACTCTAAGCAACGGGATCAAGCCGGACCAAGAGAAGAAGCCAGGCATAGATCGAGCCGGCCTGCTTGCAAAGTGAGTCCGGCCAAATCAACCGGTTGGTCGGGTCCCAGGATCTATGGTTGATCCACTTCCGGCAGAAAAGCAGTCTTAGTTCTGCAGACTTTTCAGTGGTAATTTTTCACTGGAGACTCGACGTCGACCTCTTTCTTTTTAAGAATGGGAGCATCTCCTTTCTGATTGGACACCTTTACCTGCAAAGTCTATGGAAAACTTGCGACGGCAGTATACCCAATGCGGGCTGAAAGAATCTGACTTGTGTGGATGCCCATTCGAGCAGTTTCGACTTTGGTTTGAAGACGCTCAACACCGTATTGAGGACGATTTTTTTGAACCGAATGCCATGGCTTTGGCTACCAGCAACAAGAAGGGGGAAGTTTCAAACCGTGTTGTTTTGCTGAAGGGATTCGATGAAAAGGGTTTCCGGTTTTTTACGAATTACGAATCTTCCAAGGCAAAAGATCTGGAGGAAAACCCTAATGGCTCACTGCTTTTTTATTGGCCCCAAATCGAAAGGCAAATACGGATTGCCGGCGGGGTCGTTAAAACAGATCGCGCGGTGTCCCGGCAGTATTTTGATTCCCGACCCCGGGAGAGTCGAATTAGCGCAGTGATCTCTCCCCAATCCCGTCCTGTCGAGAACCGTCAAGTCCTCGAAGAAGCGGCGGCCAAGGAATCGGAGCAGGTTTCAGGTGGCGAGATCGAATTGCCAGATTACTGGGGTGGATACCGGGTGACACCGACCCTGTTCGAATTTTGGCAGGGCCGTGAAAACCGGTTGCATGATCGATTACAATACACCTCGTGTGACGGCCGATGGGAGATCCAGCGACTCGGCCCCTGAGTGGCAAGAGCAAACCGTAACTGGGCGGGCAATTTTCGGGTGATGCAATGGACGTGAAACAGATTCAGGACCGCCGTTCTTTCCTGGGTAACGGCTTAGGGGCGATCGCTCTCACTTCGCTTTTAAACCAAGATCTCCGTGGTGCCCCGTCGAATGAAATTCCGAGTTTTCCCGCCAAAATCAAACGGGTCATTTTTCTGTGCATGGCCGGTGGCCCCTCCCACCTTGAAACGTTTGATTACAAGAAAAAACTTGCTGAAATGGACGGTCAGCCAATGCCGGAATCCTTTACTCAAGGACAGCCGATCGCCCAGTTGCAGGGTCAAAAACTCAGGTGCCAAGGTCCAATGACCGGGTTTAAAAAATATGGTCAAAACGGGCAGCTGATCAGCGACTTCCTGCCTTACCACGCCAAAATGGCAGATGACATTTGCATTGTCAAATCGATGGTGACGGAACAAATTAACCATGATCCGGCACACACATTTATGAACACTGGTTCGGCCATTAATGGACGACCTTCAATGGGTTCTTGGGTAAATTACGGGTTGGGGAGTGAATCAAAAGAATTGCCGGGATTCGTGGTCTTAACCAGCGTGGGGGGACGCAATCCACAGCCGATTGCTTCCCGCCAATGGTCCGCCGGCTTTCTGCCAAGCCAATACCAGGGTGTTGAATTCAGTTCGACGGGCGACCCGGTCCATTATGTTTCCAACCCAAAAGGGGTTTCTCGGGAACAACAACAAAAACTAATTGCGACGATTAACCAGTTAAACTCACACCAAAACAAATCGTTGAACCACTCGGAGGTTCAGGCCCGGATCGCAGCTTATGAAATGGCTTTTAAGATGCAGACAGCCGTTCCCGAACTGATGGACATGTCTAGTGAATCCAAGCATGTCCTGGAGATGTACGGTGCAAAGCCCGGAGATGGATCGTATGCTTCGAATTGTCTTCTTGCCCGACGACTTGCAGAACGTGGCGTGAGATTTATCCACCTTTATCACCGGGGATGGGACCACCATGGGGGCTTGGTTAATTACATGAAAATCTGCTGTGGTTTAACGGATCAACCGACGTATGCTTTGATTCAGGATCTCAAACAGCGGGGAATGCTTGACGAAACGTTAGTGGTTTGGGGTGGTGAGTTTGGTCGGACGCCAATGTTTCAAGGCAAAGGGGGTGCCGGGCGAGATCACCATGTCAAGGGATTTTCGATGTGGATGGCCGGTGGAGGAATCAAAGCGGGCACTTCTTATGGAGCCACCGATGAGCTAGGGTATCATTCTGTGGAGAACGTGGTCCATGTGCGTGATCTTCACGCGACGATGTTGCATTTGCTCGGTATTCAACACAAGACGTTTTCGGTCAAATACCAAGGTTTGGATATGCGATTGACGGGAGTCGAAGAGGCCCAAGTGGTTAAGGGGCTTCTCGCCTGATTTGTGCCAGACAAAACACTTGAGCCTGATTTTGGGTTTCGTCATCTTTACCGGTTTTTAAACGGTGGCGTGAGACCGTTCCTTTCTGTCCGGCCTTACTGGTTTCGTTTTCGGGTTTTCCGTGGTTCGTCCACGATCAACGCTTCTGGAAAATCAGCTGCTTCCCCACCCCGGCTCCTTAGTCTCAGGTTCCGCTGACCACCCCGGGGCATATTTAGTGGAATGCTGAGTCCGCCGAGATCGTCCATCATGGAATAAAGGCGGCTTTCCATCGCTTTTTGGATCGAGGTGAACTTGGGATCGTGAATCAAGTTTTGTTGTTCATGGGGATCGGCATGGAGATCAAAAAGTTCATCCGTGTCCCACAGGCCATAGTAGGTTGTGTATTTATAGCGGTCGCCACGGAGCGAGAAATGGGTCGGGGTTTGCGGGAAGTTCTTTTCCCAGTAATAGACGTAAAGAAAATAGTCTCGCCACGGGATGTTTTCGCCGAGGGCTAGTGGCATAAAGCTACTGCCGTCCATATGAGGAGGTTTTGTGAGTCCCATGGCTTCGAGAATGGTGGGTGCGATATCGATGTTCCCGACCACCTGGTTGACGACCGTGTTGCCTTGCAGCCAGTCCGGGCACTGCATCAAAAGGGGAACCCGGATCGACGTCTCATAAGCCACCCGTTTGTCAATCAAACCATGCTCCCCGAACATGTAGCCATTGTCTCCCATGTAAATCACGAGCGTTTCGTCGTGGAGGCCCATCTGTTTCAACTGGGCAAGGACTTGTCCAATACTGTCATCCACGGAACTGATTGATTCACAATAGCGTCGATAATAGTCCTCGACTTTCACTTCGGTGTGTAGTGGAAAATCTGCTCCATGCCAACTATTCCGTTGGTCCAGTAACCAGCGAGGGCGATTGAGCAGGTTTCCCTTAGTTCGGGTTGACCCTACGGGCGGGAGGTACGGCTTGTCTTTGAATTTTCCGGCATATTTGGGTTCAGGTGTGAACGGGCCATGCACGGCCTTATGAGACAGGTAAAGAAAAAACGGTTGGTTAGATCCTTGCTGTTGCTTGAGAAATTCAATCGCATAATCGGTCAGTTCTTTGGTGATGTATCCTTTTTGCGGAACTCTTTTTCCATTGACGTTGATTGTGTAATTCGGTCTCGGTGAATAGTAAGCCCCCTGTCCTTTAAAGCTGACCCAATAATCAAACCCGGGTCGCGCGTTATCAGCCTGGGATCCCATATGCCATTTTCCAATAAACCCGGTTTTGTAGCCTGCTTTCTGCAGGTATTGCGGGAAAAAAAGGGTTCCTGCAGGAACCTGTCTCTGATTGTCAATGACCCGGTGCCGAAACGTGTAAAGCCCGGTGAGAATGGAGGCCCGGCTGGGTGAGCACAAAGAGGTAGTGACCAAAGCGTTTTTCAAGTACACCCCCTTTTGAGCCATCAAGTCCATGTTTGGGGTTTCCGCAAATTGGTGCCCTAGAAAACTCATGGCGTCATAACGGTGATCATCGGACAGGATAAAAATAACATTTCGGGGGGGAGCCCCGTTTCTTTGAGGTGTCACCTGTTTTGGCACAGGAATCACATCGCCCCGGGAGGCGATTGCGGTGCCTAGGAAAAAAAAGAGCAATAAGCAGGGAGTCGTCTTGGAATGCATTGGATAACAGCCAAAATAGGACCAATTCAAGGCGGTTCACCAGGTGTTGGTGAAC